>JBCDHK010000004.1:0-31322 GCA_038750185.1 Pseudomonadota bacterium | reverse complement strand
GCTGGCGCTGGCGTGGGGCTATCTTGCGCTGGCCTACTTCCTCGGCCCCTACGCCGAGATCAGCTGGGCGTCCGACCAACTGGCGCTGCTCTCGGGGATCGTGGCCGGCATCTTCCTGATCGGCATGCTGTTCAATCCGCAACTGCGCGAAGACAGCGCCTCAAGCCGCGCAGGCCACGCACTGGTGATCTTCGCCGTCTTCTTGATGCCGCTACTCAGTTTCTACATCGACCGCGCTTGGGAGAACGAGGGCTGGCTCGAAATCGCGCTGTTTGGCATCGGCCCGTCGAGCACGGCCGTGGCCTCGGTCGGCGCGGCTTTGGTAATCAAGGGCTTTGGCCGCTGGCTCTTGGCGCTGCCGCCGCTGGCTTGGGCGGCCTACATGTATCCGCTTGGCGAGCATGTCGGCGATCCGGTGCTCATGGCCGGGGCCATTGCCACGCTGGCCGCGCTGGTGATCGGGGCCATCGGCGCCCCGGCCAGCAGAGCGTTTCAGACCTCGGAAGCCTGAGCGCTAACGGTCATTCATACGTGCGGGCCGACGGCGGCTCGGCCCACGACAAGCTCTCCAGCGTGACGATCTCGTACTCGATCAGGCAGTAGAGCACGATAAAGGCGACCGTGGCCCAAAGCGTGGTCCACATCGCCTTGCGCTTGACCATCGCATCAACCGGCGCCGAGGCCGGCGTGCCGGGGATGACATGGCCATCCTCGGCCTGCGAGGTTTGCCAGAGCGGGTTGATGATCAAGAACACAACCGCCCAGATCACCAGATAAAACACGATGGCCGAGGTGATCGACATCAGATCTGCTCCAGTTCGACCAGGGTGCCGTTGAAGTCCTTGGGGTGGAGAAACAGCACCGGTTTGCCATGCGCGCCGATCTTGGGCTCGCCGCTGCCCAGCACGCGCGCGCCCTCGGCCTTGAGGCGATCGCGGGCGACTAGGATGTCCTCGACCTCGTAGCAGACGTGGTGGATGCCCCCTGCTGGTGCCTTGGCGAGAAAGCCGTTGATGGGCGAGTCCTCGCCAAGCGGCTCCAGAAGCTCCACCTTGGTGTTGGGCAACTCGACAAACACCACCGTGACGCCGTGATCGGGCTCGGCCTGGGGGGCGGAGACCTGAGCGCCGAGCGTGTCGCGATAGAGCGCCGTGGCGCGCGCCAGATCGGGCACGGCGATGGCGACATGGTTGAGGCGTCCGATCATGGGAGTTCCTTTCGTCTTGGTACGGATTTAAGCGTTAGCGACTGCTACACCAACCCTCAGAACTCTTCCACATGCGAAACCCCCGGCGCGGTCTTGAGCGCGCCGCGTACTTCGGGGCCGAGCGGGTAGCGCCCGGGCAGCGCCAGTTCGACCGCCTCGGCCTCATCGTCCCCATCGAGGCGCACCACCAGATGGATCGGGCCGCGGGTGCGCGCGCGCCCATTGGCGCCGTCGAGGCGGGTCTTGATCGAGGCAAAGGCCGCCGCGTCCTCGACGAAAAGGCGCAAACCCGCGGGATCGGCGTCAGCCACGGCTTCTTCGACCGGCTGGACGGCGCGCAGCATGAGGCGCGAGCCCTGGTCGCCAGCCTCCGACTCGACGCTCAAGACCAGATTGCGCCCGACCGCCAGATGCGCCTCGGCCTGGGTGAGCACGTCCGAGAACGCCATCACCTCGAAACTGCCGGTGGTGTCGGAAAAGCCGATGAAGGCGAAACGCGTACCGCGTGCCGACTTGCGATACTGGATCTGCGAGAGCGTACCCGCCACGCGTGCCTTGCCACCGGTTTGCAGCGTGGTCTGGGCAAGCTGGGCGTAGGTCAGGATGCGTTTGCGCGCGAGCGGCCCGGTGTAGTCGTCGAGCGGATGGCCCGAGAGATAAAAGCCCGCCGCGGCTTGTTCCTCGGCCAAGCGCTCGCCCGGCAGCCAGTCCTCGCGCATCGAGAGGCGGGGCGGGGGTAGCGCATCGGCATCACCAAAGAGCCCGGCCTGGCCCGAGGCACGCTCGTCCTGGAGCGCCCCCGACCAATCATAGAGCGCATCGAGGGAGGCAAAGACGCGCGCGCGGTTGGGCTCCAGGCAGTCGAAGGCCCCGGCGCGGGCCAGCATCTCCAGGGCGCGCTTGCCGACGCCCCTCAGATCGACGCGCTTGGCCACATCGAAGAGATCGCTAAAGGGCGCGCCCGCCTCCCGTGCCTCGACGATCAAGCGCATGGCCTCCACCCCCACCCCCTTGAGCGCGCCGAGCGCATAGAGCACTTCGCCGTTCTCCACCGTAAAGCGCGCCCGGGCGCGGTTGACGCAAGGGGGGGCCAGCGGCACGCCCATGCGGCGGCACTCCTGGACGAGGACGGCGAGCTTATCGGTCAGGTGGATGTCGTGGTTCATGACGGCGGCCATGAACTCGACAGTGTGGTTGGCCTTCAGCCAAGCCGTCTGATAGCTGACCACGGCGTAAGCCGCGGCGTGGGACTTGTTGAAGCCGTAGTTGGCGAATTTATCGAGCAGGTTCCAGACCTCGGTCGCCTTCTCCTTGGAGACGCCATTGGCCGCCGCACCGGCGAGAAACTTGGGGCGTTCGGCGTCCATCGCGGCTTGGATTTTCTTGCCCATGGCCCGGCGCAGCATGTCGGCGCCGCTCAGCGAATACCCGGCCATGCGCCGTGCGATCTCCATCACCTGTTCCTGGTAGACGATGATCCCTTGGGTCTCGTCGAGCACAGGATCGATCAGGGGGTGGATGGGGTGGCGCTCCTCCAGCCCGTTCTTGACGCGACAATAGGTGGGGATGTTCTCCATGGGGCCGGGGCGATAGAGCGCCACCAGGGCCACGATATCCTCGATGCAGGTGGGTTTGAGTTGGCGCAACGCATCGCGCATGCCCGAACTTTCCACCTGGAACACCCCCACCGTATCGGCGCGCGAATAAAGCTCATAGGTCGGGCCGTCGTCGAGTTCGAGGGTGGAGACATCGATCTGGATATCGCGCAGCGCCAGGAGTTCGAGCGCGTTTTGGATCACGGTCAGCGTCTTGAGGCCGAGGAAGTCAAACTTGACCAGCCCCGCAGGCTCGACCCATTTCATGTTGTACTGGGTGGCGGGCATCTCCGACTTGGGGTCGCGATAGAGCGGCACCAGTTCGACGAGCGGGCGGTCACCAATCACCACGCCGGCTGCGTGGGTGGAGGCATTGCGTAGGAGCCCCTCGATCTTCTCGGCCAGATCGAGCATCACCGCCACGGTCTCGGATTTCTTGGCCTGCTCCTCGATGCGCGGCTCCTCTTTGCGGGCGCGCGCGATGGAGACCGGGCGCACGCCTTCGAGCGGGATCATCTTGGAGAGCTGATCGGCTTGCGAGTAGGGCAGTTGCAGCACCCGCGCCACATCGCGCACGGCCGCCTTGGACATGAGCGCGCCAAAGGTGATGATCTGGGCCACCCGGTCGCGTCCGTATTTATCGGCCACGTACTCGATGACCTCCTCGCGGCGATCGACGCAGAAGTCGATGTCGAAATCGGGCATGGAGATGCGCTCGGGGTTGAGAAAGCGCTCAAAGAGCAGCCCATAGCGCAGCGGATCGAGATCGGTGATGGTGAGCGCATAGGCGACCAGCGAGCCCGCGCCCGAGCCGCGGCCAGGGCCGACGGGAATGTCGGCGCGCTTGGCCCATTGGATGAAGTCGGCCACGATCAGGAAATAGCCGGGAAAGCCCATGCCCTCGATCACGCCCAGCTCGAACTCCAGGCGCTCTTCGTAGTCGGTGACGGGGGCTGCGGGGGTGATGGCGGCCAGGCGCGCGGCCAGGCCCTCCTTGGCTTGGCGGCGTAACTCCTCGACCTCGTCGTCGGCAAAGCGGGGCAGGATCGGGGGATGGGTGCGCGGGCGCACGGCACACCTCTGCGCGATCTCGATGGTATTGGCCAGCGCCTCGGGCAGATCAGCGAAACGCTCGGCCATCGCAGCGGCCGATTTGAAGTGGTACTCGGGGGTGAGTTGGCGCCGATCAGCCTCGTTCACATAGCGCCCCTCGCCGATGCAGAGCAGCGCATCGTGGGCCTCGAACATGGCCGGGCTCTCGAAGTAGACGTCGTTGGTGGCGACCAGCGGCAGCCCGAGACGGTAGGCCAGATCGATCAGCGCGGGCTCGGAGGCGACTTCCTCGGGGCGGCGGGGGTCCTCGCCGGTGCCGTGGCGCTGGATCTCGATGTAGAGGCGCTCTGGGAAGGCGCGGGCCAGGCGCTCGGCCAGCCCCTCGGCGCGTGCGCTGCGCCCTGCGGCGGCGTGCCGACCCAGGAGCCCCTCGGCACCGCCTGTCAGGCAGATCAGGCCCTCGGTGTGGGCCTCCAGTGTCTCCAGGCGGACATGGGGCAGATCGGTGGCGGCGGTGTCGAGGTGGGCTTTGCTGGCCAGCGCCATCAGGTTGAGCCAACCGGGCTTGTCCTGGGCATAGAGCACCAGGGGCGCCGGGGTCTCGCGCGCGGTGGTCTCGCCCTCACTGAGGCGCAAGCTGAGCCCCATGACCGGCTGCACGCCCGCCTTGGCACAGGCCTCGGAGAACTCCAGCGCGCCGAACAGATTGGCGTTGTCGGTGAGGCCCACCGCGGGCATTTCGGCTTTGGCGGCGAGGCTGGCCAGGGCTTTGACCGAGAGCGCACCTTCGAGCAGGGAATAGGCCGAACGGGTGCGCAGGTGGAGGAAGGCGGGGGGGCGGGTCGAGTCGCTCATGGCATGAGGGTACGCCGCCTCTGCCCCCAGCGGGAGGGCCCGAGACCGCCGGACCCGCTAAAACTTGTGGATAATTCGGCGGGGCTTCAGCCGACGCGGCGCATCAGTCCGAGCCCGGCCAGCCCCGAGAGCAATAACAGCGCCGGTGCCGGCAGCGGGATCACCGCGCTCTCGACAAAGCTCAATCTGATGCTGCCAAACTCGGGCGAGGCACTGTCGAACAGGCCGACGGTGTAGTCGCCCGGCGCCAGTACAAACAGCGCCACCGACGTGCCAAAGCCGTCGTTGGTGGTGCCGGTTGGCTGGATCAGATCGCAGGCCAGCGCGCCGAGGCCCAGACTTGCCCCGACACAGGCGGTGGTGCTGCCCGAGGTCAGGGTGGTCTCAGCGCTGCCGCCGAAATCGCTGATCACGAACAGGCCGGACTGCTGGCCGAGCGCATTGGTCTCTGCGGGATCGACCAGATAGCCATCCAGCGACAGCGTGCCGCCCAGCGTGGTGGTGAAGTCCAGCGTGCCGGTGAAGGCATCGTTCACGCTCCAGTTGAAATTGAGCAGCGCCGAGCCGACGCCATTGGCATCGTTGGTGCCGGAACTCGAAATACCCAGATTGCTGTTGCCGAGATTGTCGAGCAGACCGCCCGGCAAGGACACCACGGCCTCAGCCGGCAATGCCTGAAAGGCAAGGAGCGCAGCAAGCGCACAACTTAGACGCATATTCATCGAAACCCTCGTACTCATGCGTTACAATTAGCCAACAGTTATCCGAATTCTGAGAGAAATCAACGCTTCTCGTCTAGGGTTAGCAGTTGGTCTTGCGATCATGCCAATTGGCCTTTCGATCTACTATTGATTGTATTCAGTTGATACCTATCCACCGGCGCGCTTGCACCCAGCCCATGCTTGGCACACTCTCGCACGCGCCCGCCCGAGGAGACCCCCAGGAGACCCGATGAGCGAGACCACCGAGCCCCCCCATGAGCCCCCCCATGAGCCCCCCCGCGAGACCCTCGATCTCGACGATCCCCAGCAGCGCCCGCGCTACACGGGGCTGGCCAGCTTCTTCCGCGCACCCTACCGCGAGGACTTCGAGGCCGACCCGCCCGACATCGGTGTCATCGGCGTGCCCTTCGATGGCGGGGTGACCAACCGTCCAGGCCCACGCCACGGGCCACGCGAGGTGCGCAACCAATCCTCGCTGATGCGCCGCATGAACCAGGCGACCGGCGTAGCGCCCTTCGAGGCCGCGCGCGTGGCCGATATCGGCGATGCCTGGATCCGCCGCCCCTATGAGCTGATCGGCGCCCATACTGAGATCGAGGCGTTCTTCGCGCGCGTTCATGCCGCCGGTATCCGCCCGCTCACCTGCGGGGGCGATCATTCGATCTCACTGCCGATCCTGCGCGCCATTGCCCGCGAGCGCCCGCTGGCCATGGTCCACATCGACGCCCACGCCGATACCGGCGACAGCTATATGGGCAGCGCCTACCACCACGGCGCGCCCTTCAAGATCGCCGTCGACGAAGGGCTGCTCGACCCGAAAAAGGTCGTCCAGATCGGCATTCGCGGGACAGTGCACTCGCCCGAGATGTGGAAGTTCTCCTACGACAGCGGCATGCGCGTCATGCTGATCGAGGAGGTCGAGGAGCGCGGCTGGCGCGCCTGTATCGACGAGGCGGTGGCGCTGCTGGGCGATACCCCGGCCTACGTCTCCTTCGACATCGACAGCCTCGATCCCGCCTTTGCACCCGGCACCGGCACGCCAGAGGCCGGCGGGCTCACCATGCGCGAGGCCCAAGGCATGATCCGCCGCCTCGGCGCCCTCGACATCCGCGGCGCCGATATGGTCGAGGTCTCGCCGCCCTTCGATGTGGGGGGGCTGACCGCCATGAACGGCGCCACGGTGATGTTTGAGCTGCTCTGCGCCATGGCCGCTGAGTGAATGCGCCTCAGCCGCGCCCGCACCAACGCCATCCTCGAAGGCGAAGACCCGGTCTGGGGGCGCACCGTCGCCTTCGCCCTCCAAGGCGCGATCGTGCTCTCGGCAACCTCGATCGCCATCGAGACCCTGCCCGGCCTGCCGATCTGGTTGATCGATGTGTTGTTCTGGCTGGAAATTCTGTTCGTCGTCCTGTTCGCCAGCGAGTATCTGCTGCGGCTTTGGTCGGCCCCCTCGCGGCGCGGTTATGCGCTCAGCTTTTGGGGCATCATCGATCTCTTGGCGGTGCTGCCCTCGATCTTGCTGCTCACGGGGGGCTTTTTATCGCTGCGCGCGCTCAGGCTGTTGCGCTTGTTGCGCCTGTTCAAACTGCTGCGCTATTCGCAGGCGCTGGAGCGGATCGGGCGCGCTTTCCACCGCGTCGCGCCCGAGATGGCGGTTTATGGGCTGGTCTCGCTGATCTTGCTCTATCTGGCGGCGGTCGGCATCTATGTGCTCGAACACAAGGCCCAGCCCGAGACCTTTGGCTCGATCCCGGAGAGTTTCTACTGGGCGGTGGCGACGCTGACCACGGTGGGCTACGGCGATATCTACCCGGTCACGGCGGGTGGGCGCGCCTTTACCATCTTGGTGCTGATTGTGGGTTTGGGCATCATCGCCGTGCCGACAGGGTTGGTGGCAACGGCGCTCTCGGACGAGACGGTGGCGGGGAACGACCGCCCTAACCGGGACGCAACTGGCCCTGATCGAGAGTGACGACACGGTCCATCCGCGCCGCTAGGGCGTGGTTGTGGGTGGCGATCAGGGCGGCAAGGCCGGTCTCGCGCACAAGATCCAGCGCCACGCCAAAGACGCGCTCGGACGTCTCTGGATCGAGATTGCCGGTGGGCTCGTCAGCCAGCAGCAGGCGCGGCGCGTTGGCCAGCGCGCGGCAAAAGGCGACGCGTTGCTGCTCGCCCCCGGAAAGCTCTGCCGGGCGGTGGCGGCGGCGCTCAGCGAGGCCGACGCGCTCCAGCAGCGCCCCTGCCCGCCCGCGTGCCTCGCGCGAGGGCACGCCTTGGGCCATCCGCGGGACGGCAACGTTTTCCTCGGCCGAGAACTCGGGCAGCAGGTGGTGGAACTGGTAGACAAAGCCGATCAGATCGCGCCGCGCGGCCGTGCGGGCGCCCTCATCGGCGCCCGAGAGCACCCGTCCGCCAACCCGCACCTCGCCAGAGGTGGGCGTGTCGAGAAGGCCTGCGATCTGGAGCAGCGTCGACTTGCCTGCGCCCGAGGGTGCGACCATCGCCACCACCTCGCCCGCCTCGACCGCGAGATCGACGCCGCGCAGGACCTCGATGGTGCGTGGCCCCTGGCGAAACGAGCGGAATACTCCTTCGAGCCCGAGGGCCTCATTCATGGCGCAGCGCCTCGACAGGATCGAGCCGCGCCGCCCGGCGTGCTGGATACCAGGTAGCGAGAAACGACAGCGACAGCGCGACGGTGACGGTAAAGACCACATCGGAAGTGTGCATCACCGCGGGCACGCGGGTGAGGAAGCGGACTTGCGGATCCCACACCGTGCCGCCGGAGAGGCTCTCCACCAGCGCCTGGATCTCCTGGATATTGGCGGTGAAGGCGACGCCGAGCGCCACGCCCAGCACCGTCCCCACCACGCCGATGGAGGCGCCACAGATAAAGAACACCCTCAAGATCGCGCCGCGCGAGAGGCCCATGGTGCGTAAGATGCCGATGTCGCGGCCCTTCTCCTTTACCAGCATGATCAGGCCCGAGATGATGTTGAGCGCGGCCACCAGGATGATCAGCGTGAGGATGAGAAACATCACATTGCGCTCGACCTTGAGCGCCGAGAGAAAAGCGCCGTTGGCGCGCTGCCAGTTCCAGAGGTAGGCCTGTTCGCGCACGAGCGGCTGGATGGCGATGCCGACGTCCTCGACCGCGTCCGGGTCGTCGATCATTACCTCGATGTGGTCGACGCGCTCCTCCTTGCGGAAAAACGCCTGCGCCTCGTCGAGCGGCATGAAGACGAAGACGTTGTCGTATTGGCTCATGCCGATGCGAAACACATAGGTGATCTCGTAAGACTTCACGCGCGGCTTGACGCCAAAGGGCGTGTTCAGCCCCCGCGGCGAGATCAGGGTGAGTTTGTCGCCGACGGTAAGGCGCAGCCGCTCGGCGAGCCCCGCGCCGATGGCCACGCCCTCGCTGAAACGCGCCAGCGCGCCGTAGCCCTCCTCGGGGTTGGCCACCCCATCGAGGCTGAGCAGATCGTCGTAAGAGAGGCCGCGCACCAAGGCGCCCGCGTTACCGGCATCGGAAGACGCCATGATCTGCTGCTCGATCACCGGAGCCGCGCGCGTCACCGGCGGCTGGGTGCGCAGCTGCTCGGCCAGCGTGTCGTAATCGACAAGGCCCTCTGGCGAGCGCGCGATCACGGTGATGTGGGGTTGAGCGCCGAGAATACGGTCGACCAGTTCGGCGCGAAAGCCGTTCATCACGCTCATGACGATGATGAGCGTCGCCACACCCAGCATGATGCCGATCAGCGAAAACCCGGTGATGACCGAGATCGCCCCCTCACGCCGGCGCGCGCGCAAGTAGCGCCCGGCCAACAGCCATTCGAGGCGCGAGAACGGCCCCGGCGCGGGGGCAGCGGTCTGCGTAGCGCCATCGGCCATGTCACACCCCCTGGTAAATCTCCTTGAGGCGCGCCACCGCCGCCTCAGGTGCCATTTCCTCCGAGACGCCAGTGCGCCGCGCGGTCAGCTCGACCATGCCGTTGGCCAGGCCCCGCGGGCCGACGGTGATCCGCCAGGGCAGGCCGATCAGGTCCATGGTGGCGAATTTGGCCCCGGCGCGCTCGCTCCGGTCGTCATAGAGCAGATCGAGGCCGGCGTTGGTGAGCTGTTCTTCCAGGGCCGCGCAGGCCGCATCGGTGCCCTCGTCGCCCTGGCGCAGGTTGACGAGGCCCACCTGGAACGGCGCCACGGCCTCGGGCCAGATGATCCCCGCCTCGTCGTGGCTGGCCTCGATCAAGGCGCCGACCAGTCGCGAGACGCCGATGCCGTGGCTGCCCATGTGGACGGGCACCTTGGCGCCGCTTGGATCGCTCACAGTCGCGCCCATGGCCTCGGAATACTTGGTGCCGAAGTAGAAGATCTGGCCAACCTCAATGCCGCGGCCCACGCGCCGGCGCTCTTCGGGGATCTGTTCGAAGAGCGCCGGCGCGTGGGTTTCGTCGGTGCGGGCGTAGAGCGCGGTGAACTCGTCGAGCACACCGGCACAGGCGGCCACGTCGTCGTAGTCGATGTCACGCGCGCCGAGGCGAATGTCGGTGACGGCCGAATCATAGAACACCTCCGATTCGCCGGTCTCGGCCAGCACGAGGAATTCATGGGTATCATCGCCCCCGATCGGCCCCGAATCGGCGCGCATCGGAATAGCTTGCAGCCCCATGCGCTCGTAGGTGCGCAGATAGGTGACCAGATGACGATTGTAGGCATGCAGCGCCGCCGCCTTGTCGAGATCGAAGTTATAGCCGTCCTTCATCAAAAACTCGCGCCCACGCATGACGCCAAACCGCGGGCGGACTTCGTCGCGAAACTTCCACTGGATGTGGTAGAGCGTCATGGGCAGATCGCGGTAGCTGCCGACGTGGGCGCGAAAGATGTCGGTGATCATCTCTTCGTTGGTCGGCCCATAGAGCATGTCACGGTCGTGGCGGTCGCGAATGCGCAGCATTTCGGGGCCGTAGGCGTCGTAACGCCCTGATTCCTGCCAAAGATCGGCGGGCTGGAGCGTGGGCATCAACACCGGAATATGGCCCGCACGCTGCTGTTCTTCGTGGACGATGCGCTCGATATTGCGCAACACCTTGAGCCCGAGCGGCAGCCACGAGTAGATCCCCGAGGACGCCTGACGGATCATGCCAGCGCGCAACATCAAGCGGTGCGAGACGATCTGGGCCTCGGCCGGGGTCTCTTTCAGGACGGGCAGGAAGTAGCGGGTCAGGCGCATGGCTGTCCTTCTGGCGACAGGGCTCTCTGTCTGGGTGTTGTCTGGCGGTGTAAAAACAAAGCGCGTGCTGTTCAAGCGTGGCTCTTGGGCCGCCCCGTCGGTCTGGGCTCGGTCTGGGGGTCGGCCTGGGGAAAGATTTCTGCACGCTACTGGACAATAAATTTCCCCAATGCCTCGACAGCGCGCAACGAAATGGCTAAAGACACAGCGAGAAGCGCGCCAAGCGCTCGGCCTGAGTCTAAGGGAAAATAGCGGCCTGCGCGGAGCAGGCCGTTTTCCATCGCAGGCGGCGCGGGGCCGGGGCTCACGCAGCCGCCTGCAACGCCGTCCGACAGCCAAGCGCCTTGCCAAGGGCTGTCAGCCGTTTCTCGACTTCCTCACCAACAAGCGCTTGGGCTGGGCCGGTCACGGTCAGGCTGAGGTGCGTGCCTGCGCGCTCGACCCGGCACCCCGCCAGCGCCCCCGGCGCCGAGCCCGCCAGCGCCGAGCCGAGGCGCAACGCCAGCCCAAGCGCGCGCGCCTCAGCCAGCGCCTCGCCCCCGAGCAGGTTGGCGATGGGGTTGCGCTCGATCTTGCGGTCCTTGTAGCGCGCCATCAGCGCCGCGCCGAGAAACGCCCGCCCCTCGTGGCCAAGGGCGGTGATGGTGGGGCGGGTCACCGTCTCCCAGCAACTGGCCGAGCGATAATCGGGGTGGACGCGCCAGTTGACATCGCACAGATGGCCTACTGCGCGCGCAAGACGCACCCGGGCGGGATCGTCAACGCCGAGCAGACGCAGCGCCCACGTGCCCACTTCGGCGCCAAAGCCCGGGGCGCGCGCGCGCAGGCGCTCCTGTTCGCTGCACGCGGCCAAGAGCGGATCGAGATGGCGCAGCGTGCCGCGGATGTTGTCGAGGCAGATCCCCTCGCGCAAGCCAAAGGCCGAGAGCACGAGCTTGCCCGGTGCGAAGGCGCGGACAAGTTCGGCCAAAAGCGGCCCGGTCAGCGCCATGGCCTGTGCCCGGCTCGATGAGGCGCCGAGGTCGTGCAGGTGTTCAGGCTTTTGCTCGGCGGCCCAGGTGCCGAGATCGGCGGCGTCTTCGGGGGTGATGGCGTACTCGTGCAGGACGCGCAGCGGGTAGTCGGTGCGCGCCATCTGCACCCGCGCGAGCGCCCGCCAGGCCCCGCCCACAAGATAAAGCGGGGCGCCGGGGCGGGCGTGCTCAGTCGCCAGAGGGGCTAGGCACTCGCGGATGGCGGCGCCGAGATCGCCGGTCTCGGCCAGCGCGCGCAGGCGTTGCGGCCCGAGCGGAGCGGTGCGGCCCACGCCCGCTTTGCCGCCGCCGACAGGGCAGACTTCGAGCGAGGCCCCGCCCAGATCGACCACCACCCCCGCAGCATTCGGATCGCCAAACAGCACGCCCTTGGCGGCGAGGCGGGCCTCTTCGGCGCCACTGGCGATGCGCAGGCGAATACCGGTCTCGGCGTAGATCTGTTGGCAAAACGCCGCGCCATCGGCCGCCTCGCGCACAGCCGCCGTCGCCACCCCGGCCAAAGCGCCAACGCGCAGGCGCGGCGCGAGGGCGGCAAAGCGCGAGAGCGCGGCCAGACAGCGCGCTTTGCCCTTGTCGTCGAGGCGTCCAGTCTCGGCCAGGCTGCGCCCGAGCCCGCAGAGCACCTTTTCATTGAAGATCACCGCGGGGCTGCGCGAGTGGCCCTCGAAGACGACAAAACGCACCGAGTTGGAGCCCACATCAAGCACACCGATGCGCGCCGCCCGCGCCCCAGGCGGGGCGAAGGAGGGCGGATGGCCGGCAAACAGCGCGCCTTGGGCCTCCTCGACGGTGCGATCGGCGTTTGCCACCATGGTCCGCTCCATCCCTGCGCTCACGCCGCTGCCGGTTTGGTCAGGCGCGGCGCATCGGCGGTGCCCGAGCGCCCGCGCCCCGAGAGCGAGGGGGTGTGCATGAAGAACTCGTGGCAGTTGAAGGGCGTCTCGCCTTCGCGTTCGCTGGCGCGCAGGTAGGTGTTGTCGGGCATCAGAACCCACGACTGGGCCTCATCGCAGAGATTGGCCGCCATGATCTGATCGACGATCTGGGAGTGCACCGTGGGATTGACGATCTCGACCAGCGTCTCGACGCGGCGGTTGAGGTTACGCCCCATCCAATCGGCGGACGAGATATAGACCTTGGCCTCGGCACTCGGCAGGCCGTGACCGTTGCCAAAGCACACGATGCGCGAGTGCTCCAGAAACCGCCCGACCACCGATTTGACGCGGATGTTCTCGGAGAGCCCAAGGATGCCTGGGCGCAGGCCACAGATGCCGCGGATGACCAGGTCGATCTTCACCCCGGCCTGGGAGGCGGCATAGAGCGCCTCGACGACCTCCTCTTCGATGAGCGAGTTCATCTTGGCCCAGACCTGGGCCGGACGGCCTTGGCGGGCGTGCTCGGCCTCGGCTTTCAGGTGTTGGATCAGGGTGCGCTTGAGGGTGGTCGGCGCCACCTGGACGCGGGTCAGTTCCTCGGGCTCGGCGTAGCCGGTGGTGTAGTTGAAGATCCGCGCGGCATCGAGGGCGTGCTCGGGCGAGCAGGTAAAGAGCGAGAGATCGGTGTAGATCTTGGCGGTCTGGGGGTGGTAGTTGCCGGTGCCAAAGTGGGTGTAGGTGACCAGATCGCCATTTTCGCGGCGCACCACCGTCGAGATCTTGGCGTGGGTCTTGAGATCGACGAAACCGAACACGACTTGCGCTCCGGCGCGCTCTAGCTGGCGGGCCTGGCGGATATTGGCCGCCTCGTCAAAGCGCGCCTTGATCTCGACCAGCGCCGTGACCGATTTGCCGTCCTCCGCCGCCTCGCAAAGCGCGGCCACGATGGGGCTCTCCTTGGAGGTGCGATAGAGCGTTTGCTTGATGGCCAGCACGTCCGGGTCGCTCGCGGCCTGCTGGAGGAAATTCACCACGATCTCGAACGACTCATAAGGGTGGTGCAACAGCATGTCCTTGGAGCGGATCGCGGCAAAGATATCGCCGTCGTGGTCGCGCACGCGCTCGGGCAGGCGCGGCGTGTAGGGCGTCCAGCGCAGCTCGGGTTTGTCGCGGATAACGATCTCCTTGATGTCGGCGATGCCGACGATGCCCTCGACGAGCAGGATCTCGTTTTCCGCCGCGCCCAGCTTGTCGGCGATCAGTTTACGCAACGCCGCCGGCGTGTCGGCCGACATCTTGAGGCGGATGACATCGCCCTTGCGGCGGCGCTTGAGCGCGGTTTCGAACTCGCGCACCAGATCCTCGGCCTCTTCCTCGACTTCGAGGTCGCTGTCGCGCAACACGCGAAAGATCGAGCGTGCTTCTGCCGCGTAGCCCGGAAACAGTTGGTCGAGAAACATCTCGATCAGGCGCTCGACGGCGAGAAAGCGGATGGTCTCGCCGCTGTCGCTGAGGCGAATGTAGCGGTCGAGATGCTGGGGGATCGGGATCAGCGCATCCAGCGGCTCGCCGTCGCGGATGCGTTCGAGATGGAGCGCCAAGGCCAGCCCGCCGTTGGGAATGAAGGGAAACGGGTGTGCGGGATCGATGGCCAGCGGCGAGAGCACGGGGAAGACCCGGGTCATGAAATGGCGCCCAAGCGCGGTGCGGTCGGCGGGGGTCAGTTCGCTCGGCTCGACCAGGACGATGCCTGCCTCCGACAATTCGGCGCGCAGCCCCGCCCAGATCGCCTGCTGATTGCGCTGGAGCGCGATGGCGGCGGCATCGATCAGTTCGAGCTGGCGCGCGGGCGTGCGCCCGTCGATGGAGCGGGTCTCGATGTTGTTGCGCACCTGGGCGCGCAGGCCGGCCACGCGCACGGTATAGAATTCGTCCAGGTTGTTGCCGCTGATCGAGAGAAACATCACCCGCTCCAGGAGCGGCTGGCGAGCGTTGGTGGCTTCTTCGAGGACGCGCGCATTGAAGGCGAGCCAGGACAGCTCGCGGTTTTGGAAACGCTCTGGGCTGTCCAGGTCGATCTCGACGCGGTGCTCGGGGGGGATCTCGGTATGCTCGGCGTTGAGGAAGTCGGCGTGCATCGTCGGCTCTCTTCGCTGCTAACGGTCGGCGGGGGGTTCGGCCAAGGCCTCCAGGATCGAGGCGGCGAGGGGGCGGGTGACGGGGCGGCGTGCGGCCAGCGACGCACGGTCGAGCGCGGTGACGAGGCGCTCGGCGGCGGCGAGCGAGCGCTCCATGCGCGGCACGATGTAGGAGACCACCGCAGGCGGCAGCACGATCTGGCGATCGGCGGCGAGCTTGAGCAAGACCGAGGCGAGCAGGCGCTCGTCGGGCGCTTCGATGCGCACGGTCGGCAGGGCAGCCAGCCGCGAGGCCAGATCGGGCAGGTAGGCTTGCCAGTGCCCCGGCGCGGTGCGCCCGGTGAGAAGGAGGGCATGGCCGCGTTCATAGAGCGCGTTGTGGAGGTGGAGCAGCGCGCTCTCGGCGGGGGCAGGATCGTCCAATTCAGCCAGCGCCGGCACATCCTCAACCACCAGCGGCGCACCCGCCAGGGCATCGACACGGGCGGGATCGAGCGCCAGCGCCTCCACCGTGGCCGCGCCTGAGAGCGCCGACCAGACCGCGCCCAGGTGGCTCTTGCCAGCGCGCGCCGGCCCGACCAGCGCCATGCGCCGCCCCGGCCAGCCAGCCCAGCCCTCGATGGCCTCCATGGCGGCGCGATTGGAGCCTGAGACCAGGAAATCCGCCCGCCCGCGCGCCGGGCGGTACTCCAACGCCAAGGCCATCTGGCGCGCACTCATGAGGTGAACTGCTCGCGGATCAGGCGCTCTTCGAGGCCGTGGCCCGGATCATAGAGCAGATGCAGCCCGATCTCGGGGGCGGCCTCCACATCGACCCAAGCGACCTCGCGCACCTCAAGCGCATCGGCTGTTGCCGAGACCGGGCGCTTCTGGCGCTCGCAGACCTCAAAGCGCACCCGCGTCTCCCAGGGCAGAATGGCGCCGCGCCAACGCCGGGGCCGAAACACCGAGATCGGGGTGAGCGCCATCAGCTGCGCCCGGATCGGCAAAATCGGCCCATGCGCCGAGAGGTTGTAGGCGGTCGAACCCGCGGGCGTGGCCACCATGGCACCATCGCAGATCAGCTCCTCCATGCGCGCCTCGCCGTCGATCAGAATGCGCAGCTTGGCGGCCTGGCGGGTCTGGCGCAACAGCGAGACCTCGTTGATCGCCAGGCCCTCGGTGCGCCGCCCGCGCACGTCCTCGGCGGTCATGCGCAGCGGGTTGATCACCACGCGCTTGGCCCGGTCGAGTTGTTCGAGCAATCCGTCCTCGACATAGTCGTTCATCAGAAAGCCGACCGTGCCGCGGTTCATGCCATAGACGGGCAACGGCGCCGGCGTGGCGATGGTATCGTGCAGCGTTTGTAGCATGAAACCGTCGCCGCCCAGCGCCACGATCACCTCGGCGTCCGCGGGACGGCTATGACCGTAGCGATGGCGCAACAGCCTGAGCGCGGCCTGCGCCTCGGGCGCCTCGCTCGCTTGGAAACTGATCCTGCTGAGCCCCAAAGCGCCGTGCCTTAATCCGGGTCATGCCTACCGCGCGGACCATAGTCGCGCCGCCTGCCCAGGGCAATGCGCAACGCACTGGGTCGTGTCTCGGTTTCGCGTCCTGGCTTGGCGATGCGGGGTGCCTCCGATACCTTGCACCAGGCTGCAATTCAAACTGAGACACTGGGTGCGCGGGGCGCGCGCAGACCAGCAGGCGTTTCGCCGGAGTTTAGCTGCCTTAAAAGTTCTTTTCGTGTTTCCGATAGGAAACAGGCTTCCACCCCTGCGGCAATCGGTCTATTCCCCAAAGCAATGCGACCCACGAAACACAGCCCATAACAAGGATAGGAGCGCGCCATGGACGCCATCACCCGCGACAAAGGTTTCTTCACCGACACCCTGGCTGAGCGCGACCCCCAAGTCGCCGCCGCCATGAAGGGCGAGTTGACCCGCCAGCGCGACGAGATCGAGCTGATCGCCTCGGAAAACATCGCCTCGCGCGCGGTGATGGAGGCCCAAGGCTCGGTGATGACCAACAAATATGCAGAGGGCTATCCGGGGCGCCGTTATTATGCCGGCTGCCAGCATGTGGATGTGGCCGAGAAACTGGCCATCGAGCGCATCTGTCAGCTCTTCAACTGCCGTTTCGCCAACGTCCAGCCCCACTCGGGTGCGCAGGCCAACCAGGCGGTGATGCTGGCCACCATCAAGCCGGGCGCGACCATCCTCGGCATGGACCTGGCCTCGGGCGGCCACCTCACCCACGGCGCACGGCCCAACCTGAGCGGCAAGTGGTTCAACGCCGTGCAGTATGGTGTCAGCAAGGAAGACCACAAGATCGACTACGACACGGTCGCGCGTCTGGCCGAAGAGCACAAGCCCGAGCTGATCTACGCTGGCGGCTCTGCCGTGCCGCGCCAGATCGATTTCAAGAAGTTCCGCGAGATTGCCGATAGCGTCGGCGCGCTGCTCCATGTCGATATGGCGCACTTCTCGGGGTTGGTGGCGGGCGGCGCCCATCCCAACCCGCTCGATCATTGCCACGTCGCCACCTCGACCACCCACAAGACACTGCGCGGCCCCCGCGGCGGCATCATCCTGACCAACGACGAGACGCTGGCCAAGAAGTTCAACTCGGCGGTGTTCCCTGGCCTGCAGGGCGGCCCCCTGATGCACGTCATCGCGGCCAAGGCGGTGGCCTTCGGCGAGGCGCTGCGCCCCGAGTACCGCGCCTACATCGACCAGGTGATCCGCAACGCCCAGGCGCTCTCGGATGAGCTGATCAAAGGCGGGCTCGACATCATCACCGGTGGCACCGACACCCACCTTTGCCTCGTCGACCTGCGCCCCAAGGGCGTCAAGGGCAACGCGGCTGAGCAGTCGCTGCTCCGCGCCCACATCACCTGCAATAAAAACGGCATCCCCTTCGACCCCGAGCCGCCCATGGTCACCTCGGGCCTGCGCCTCGGCTCGCCCGCCGGCACCACCCGCGGCTTTGGCGAGGGTGAGTTCCGCGAGGTCGCGCAGCTGATCGTCGAGGTGATCGATGGCCTCGCCGCCAACGGCGAAGAGGGCAACGCCGCCGTCGAGGCGTCTGTGCGCGCCAAGGTCAAGGCGCTCTGCGACCGCTTCCCGATCTACGACACCATGCCGGCCTGATCTGCGCGGGCTTGATCTGCGCCGGTCTGATCTGCGCCGGTCTTGATCTACACGACACGCCCTGCTCCTGCGGGGCGTTTTATACCTCACGGCGGCGCCCAGCCTGTTGTCGCCGTGACCTACCCCGCATACTCACCCCCGATGACCGTATGGCGCCCAGCACCTGGCATCCGTTTTAAGGCGCTCGGCCTGCATTGGCGGGAGGGCTGCTTGTTTGCGGCTGAGGTTCTTGATGATGCCGGACAGGTGAAGGGCGTGCGCCCCCTGGGCGGCACGGTCGAGTTTGGCGAGACGGCCGCGGCTGCGGTGGTGCGCGAGTTTCGCGAAGAACTTGGGCTTGGCGTGAGGCTCACGAGCCAGCCCTTCTTTATGGAAAACATCTACACCCACGAAGGGGAGACGGGCCACGAGATCGTCGCGCTCTTCGAGGTGGCCTTCCCCACCGGCGCCTTTGCCGGTGAGACGCGCATCGTCTTTCGGGAGGACAGCGGCCTGGAGTGCACAGCCGCGTGGTTTGATGTGGCCACCTTGGACCTGCCGGGCGGACCACGGCTCTATCCGAACGGGCTGAAGGCACGCCTTCGCCTCCCTTGAGAGTCCCACCCACTAGCCGAGCCCCTAGAGCAGCCTGTTGAGGCCAAGCCGCTTGGCCACCTCTGCGGGTGTCGTGCCGCGCCGCTCGGCAAAGCGTTCATGGTGGCGCTCCAGCGCGGCGAGGGCTGCGGTGTCGCGACCGTAGTGGTAGTGGATCTGGGCCGCCCGGTCGTCGCCCACCGCCATGGGCAGCTCCAGCAGGGCATCGGGGCTCGTCACCGGATCGAGCGTGATCACGAGCCAGCCGGCGAGATCGCAAAGCTCCTCTGCCAGAGCCTCCACCCCGGTCGAGGGCAGCACCTCCAGATGCGCCGCCGCGCCGTAGAGCAGTTGCTCATAGCGGCCAAACACCTGACACTCATGGGGCTTGGGCACGGGGCCCACGGCGTGGCCTGCCTGCGCCCAAAGATCGGGCGCGCCAAGCCCGACATCGAGGTAAAACCGCAGGCAATCCGCCGAATTACCCTGGGACTTTTGCACCTGGATCACGTGATAGCACGCCCCATGGCGGCGATGGAACGCGAGCGCCTGCTTGCGAAAGCCCGCACGCTTTAGAGGCGGCGCCAATCCGGTCTTGATCGCCGCGTCGAATATGCTCTGCACCTGTGTCATCCGCCGCCCTCTGTCCCATGCCGAGGCAAGGCCCGGCCCAACACACAGACAATACCGCACACCGCCCCCTCAAACCGCTTGACTTTGGCCCGCCGTCCAACAGCATCTCGCCCATGCACATCTTTGCCCCAGCGCTCGCCCTCCTTCTCCTCAGCACAGCCGCCACCGCGCAGTCCTACGACTATCGCACGCTGCATCTGATCGAGGACCGCCACACCCACGCCGTCATCCGCGTCACCCCCGCGCCCGAGGCCGAATTGCCCGAGCGCGGGCGCGCCAATTGCAACGACGTCGAGGGGCTGAACCGGCGCGGGCGTAATACGGCGCTGGCCTTTGGGCGGATGTTCCAGCGCTCCGGCATCCACATCGACGAAATCCTGGTCAGCCGGCTCTGCCGCACCATCGAGGCGGGCAAGCTGCTCAGCATCGGCCCCGTGCGCGAGTTCGAGGCGCTCGACCCGCCCGCCGCCGATGAGCTGCCCGATGCCCGCCTCGATGCCATCCTGGGCCGCATCGACAGCCTGCGCCCCTCCGAGACCGTGCTGCTCATCGCCCACCATGAGATCGTCGAGGCGCTGACCGGCGAGAGCTTGGAGCCCGGCGAGGGCCTGGTGTTTCGCCTGCCCCCCTTTGGCGAGATCGAGGTGCGCGCCCGTTTTGGCCTGCCGCCGCTCTGAGGCGCCTGTTACCCGCTCGTGCCCAACAACATCTTGATTATCCACAGACCCCCTACACAAGTGTTGGGTCACCCCCTATAGTGCGCGCATCCCCCTTGCCCGGAGGCCCCCATGCGCTGCCCCTATTGCGGAAGCACCGAGACCCAAGTGAAGGACTCGCGCCCCGCCGAGGACTACAACGCCATCCGCCGCCGGCGTCACTGCCCCCAATGCGGTGGGCGCTTTACCACCTATGAGCGCGTCCAACTGCGCGATCTGGTGGTGATCAAGAAAAACGGCCGCCGCGAGGAGTTCGACCGCGACAAACTCACCCGCTCCATCCGCATCGCGCTGCAAAAACGCCCGATAGCACCGGACCGGATCGAGCAGACCATCAACGGCATCATCCGCCGCTTGGAGAGCATGGGCGATGCCGATATCCCCTCGGAGCGCATCGGCGAGATCGTCATGGAGACGTTGGCGCGCATCGACACCGTCGCCTATGTGCGTTTTGCCAGCGTCTATCGCAACTTCCAGGAGGTGGCCGACTTCGAGGAGTTCGTCTCGGAACTGCGCCCGCGCGTGCCGTCGAGCGAGTAGGCCATGGAGGCGTTCGACGCCCGCTTTATGCGGATGGCGCTTGGGCTGGCCAAGCGCGGCTTGGGGCGCGTTGCGCCCAATCCGGCGGTGGGCTGTGTGCTGGTGCGCCCGCACCACGACGGAGCCCGGGTGCTGGGGCGTGCCTCCACGGCGGTGGGCGGGCGCCCCCATGCCGAGACCCAGGCGTTAGACCAAGCCCGCGCGCGCTACGGTGCTGAGGCGCTCCAAGGCGCCACGGCCTACGTCACGCTGGAGCCCTGTGCCCACCATGGCCGCACCCCGCCCTGTGCCGAAGCGCTGGCCCATGCCGGGATTGCGCGCCTGGTCTGTCCGCTGCTCGATCCCGACCCGCGCGTCTCTGGGCGTGGCTTTGCCCATTTGCGCGCGGCTGGGATCACGGTCGAGACCGGTCTGCTGGCCGCTGAGGCGCGTGCGGTCAATGCGGGCTTTCTCTCGCGCATCGAGCGGCGCAGGCCTTGGCTGACGCTAAAGCTCGCCACCACGCTGGATGCGCGCATCGCCACCGCCACAGGCGAGAGCCGCTGGATCACCGGGGGGGCTGCGCGCCGGCGCGTCCATCTGATGCGCGCGGAGGCGGATGCGGTGCTGATCGGCTCGGGCACGGCGCTGGCCGACGATCCGCTGCTCGATGTGCGCGACTTGGGGCTGGAGAGCGCCAATCCGGTGCGTGTGGTCATCGACGGCGCGCTTTCGCTGGCGCCTGAGAGCCGCCTTGGCGCCACCGCGCAGGAGACCCCGGTCTGGGTACTCCATCGCCAAAGCGCCGATCCAGAACGGCGCGCAGCGCTCGCTGCCACGGGCATCCAGCCCCTCGCCTGCCCAGAGACGCCCGAGGCCCAGCTCGACCTCACCGCCGCCCTGACGCTGTTGGCCGAAGCGGGGCTGACACGCGTGCTCTGCGAGGGCGGTGGGCGTCTTGGTGCTGCACTGATCGAGGCCGGTCTCGTCGATGAGATCGCGCTGTTTCAGGCCGGACGGCTGCTCGGCAGCGACGCCATCCCGGCGCTTGGCCCCCTCGGCCTCGACCGCCTCGCCGCAGCGCCAGTCTTTGAGCGGGTGCACATCGAGACCCTTGGGCCGGACCTGTTCAGCCTGTGGCGGCGCTCCTGATCTTGCCGCTCCAGTGGGAAGGGGCATATTGCGAGACGCAAGAGCAAGGAGAGCACCATGTTCACGGGCATCGTCAGAGAAGTCGGGCGCGTGCGCGCCATCCGCGATGAGGGCGACCGCCGGGTCGAGATCGTCTGCGCGCGCCCGGCTGAAGAGATCGAGATCGGCGCCTCGATCTCGTGTAACGGCGTCTGTCTGACCGCCGTTGAGAAGGGCGTGGCCGGCACCAAGACCTGGTTTGCCGTGCAAGCCTCGGCCGAGACCTGCGCCAAGACCACGCTTGGCAGTTGGTCGGAGGGCTCGGCGATCAATCTCGAACCGGCGCTGCGCCTCGGCGACGAACTGGGCGGACACATCGTCTCGGGCCATGTGGACGGCCTGGCCGAGATCGTCGCGATCCGGCCCGAAGGCGCCTCGCACCGGGTCTCGATCAAGGTGCCCAATGCGCTGGCGCGCTATCTGGCGCCCAAAGGCTCGGTCGCGCTCGACGGCATCTCGCTCACCGTCAACGAGGTCGAGGACGGGGCCGAGGGCACGGTGTTTGGCATCAACGTCATCCCCCACACGTGGGCGGTGACGAGCTTTGCCGAGGCCAGCGTCGGCACCCGGCTCAACATGGAGATCGATTTGCTGGCGCGCTATGTTGACCGCCTCAACACCGCACCGGCCTGAGCTGAGCGCTATCAAGTTGCCCTGAGTGGTCGCTGTGAGAGGGTGCTACGGCACCCGCGCCCAGGTCTGGCCGCCGCAGAAAAAGCCGCCGACCAGACAGCCCTTGACTTCGAGGGCGCCGTCGTCGGTCAAGCGCATCATCGAGGAGTAGACCGTGCCTTGGCCGGGGCGGATGATCTCGCCCTCAGCCCACATGTCCGGGCCGCGGCGCTTCATGCCGCGCAGGATCTCATCGCCGACGATGTCGCGGCGGGCCCCGGCGTAGGCGCCCTCGATCACCCCGCAGCGCTGGTCCGGCTCGCCGTCGCAGGGACCGATGCGGATCTGGATGTAGGCGCCGCTCGGCTGGCGCTCGGTGCGCCAGAGGCCGTCGACACCCTCAGCCGCGGCGGGGGCAGCAGCAAGGACGGCGAGGACGAGGGCCAGGGCCTTCATGGCAACACCGCCCCGCCGAACAACCCCGGCAGCAGCGACCACGCCGCCGCCGCGATGATCAGCCCAAGAAAGACCAGACTGAGCAGCGCGCGCCCCGGCGCCGGGCCAGGTTGGCCTTCAAGGCCGAACAGCCACGCCTGAAAGCGCTGACGGTATGCCTTGGTGCCCGGGTGCTCGACCAGCGGATCGCCGTTGGCGCGCAGACCTTGCTCAAAGCGCCCTTGCTGGCGGCGCAGCCACACACCAACACTAAAGACCAACACACCGCCAAGCGCGAGCAGCAGGAAGGGATCGTCTGCCATGGCGCTCAGCGTCCGGTGCTGGTGGGCGTGGCGCGGTTCTGCTGGCGGCGGGGTTGAACGCGGTTGTCGGTCATGGCGGCACCTCGGCTTCTGGTGTCGGGTGTGGCGATCTCTGAGCCTAACCTAGAGCGATTTCAAGGTAGGCCGAAACACCGGCCAGCCTGCAACGTGCAACAAGACGCCATGCCACATCACGGCATGGCGATTGGGCGCTGCGCTCTGGTGGTCGGGCCTGCTTTGGCGGGCTCTATTGTACGGGATCGGCTGTCGTTGCGCAGTATTCTCGCGATGCGGGAAGTATTTTTTGCGACTGGGCGCCACCGCGTCAAGCGCTCGCCCTCTGCTGGCCTGAAAACCGGAGGGCGAACATGCAGACGTGAACTGTTCAAATAGATAAATTGTGAAGATCGTCACATTAAACACGTCGCGGGCATGGACATGGTAAGCAAACGTTAAACTAGGGACAATCCATGCGTACGACCTACCACGACACCCCAATGGAGAGCTACGCCGTCTGCTGGCTACCCCAGGCAGACGGCGCCCTGGCGCACCTGTCACGCGAGTTGACCGGTTGGTGCCCTGACTTGCGTATGTCCTACGACCACTCTGCGGACGCCTTTCTGCCAGATAGTAACGCTCTTTTCTGTAACATCCGTCGCTTTGGCTTGATCGGCATGATCAGGCGACCGTTCGTGTTGCGGGATGGCTCTAACGCGCTGGAGATCGAGTCGGCGCTCAACCGCGTCGCCGAGACCATGCCGGGCTTTGATACGCCGCCGTTCGAGCTTGCCTGGACCGGCAGCTATCTTGCTTTGGCCCCCAACGCCTCCTGCGGCGCCCTACAAGCCCTCAGCCGCCGCGTCGGCACCAAGACCGACCCCTTTGACGCCAATGGCCGCCAGCGCTCGTCCAAGGGCTGGCGCCCGGTGGTCCACGACGGCGGCATGCGCTCGCCGGGGGGGCTGCGCACCGTCGATGCCGATGATTTCCACGTCCCGCTCACCGATCCCATTTCGCGTGAGAAAGCCGTGAATATCGCGCCGCACCTGCGCAAAGCGATGCACCAGGTCGGACTGCGCGGTGGGCGGGTCGATGAGATCGTCCTGATAGGGGATCCGGGCGGGGGACGGCGCGCGCAAGTGCTCCATGCCGCCGCTTTGGGCGAGAGCGATGACGACGAACCACGGGGCGATGATGGCCCTGGGTCGGACCATCCTTTCGCACCACGCATCGTACAGCTTTAGGGGACGAAGAGCCGCCCTTGCAAAAGCACATGGACGGCAGGCTGAATTACCGCCTGCCGTCTAGAATATCGCGCACACGTGCCAGAAAAGCATTGTCGAGGCGGGAGTGCTGGACGGCGCGTGCGAGCCAAGCCGTCAGCCAATAGAGCAGATACGGCAGGATCAGCACACCCCAGAACAGCAGGCCATAAAGCGTGAGCGTGTCCATGGGGTGGGCAGGCCGGGTCAGATCGCCTTGATCAGGCGCTGTCGCCGGCGATCTGGCGAAGACGCTCCCAGCGCTTGGAGCGCAGCTTGGAGTTTTTGGCGCGCTTGGCGACGTACAGTTCGGTGTAATACCAAATGTACGGCAGCGCGAAGACGATAACGAGCAAGACGGTCAGCAAGGTGATGGTGGTGTACATCGGCAGGCTCCGGTTGGATCGCATTCAAGAGGGAACGGTCGCCGGAAACCTTCCCAGCGACCGTACCAAGGCTTGGACCGACGATCAGTCGGTTTGACGCATCAGACGGATCTGATTGAGCGCAAACCCAATGATAGCGGTGAACTTCAAGGCTGCGAGAATGCCGATCATGGTGACCTCCATTGAATGCCGATGCGTAGACAGATAGGGTAAGCGGGATATTGACAAGCCCCTGATTTCAATAGAATTTTTCCCATGTCTGTGAGCGGGGTAGTGATACGCAAAACGTCAGCAACCGGATCATTATGAAATGAAATTTCTACCCCCACCCTGCGGAAGTTTTCAATTGTTGCTCATGCACGCCCGTCAGACTATGATAATTTCAATTGAAACTTTACCCGAGTAATAAATTTTTTTGTGATTTGCGGCGTCGGTGGAAAAAATTTTTTCTCACCCCCACCCTCGCTGTCACAGTTGATCGCTATACCCGCCAAGGGTTAGAGCAAACAAATCCTGCCCGGACCGCCCACAGGATACCGCCACCAAGACACCGCCCATATACTGCCGCCCGACACAGCCGACGAGACCAGGAGACCCCGCCATGACCGCGACCCTCTCCCCCGGCCTCCCACCCTGGCGCGCACGCCTGCGCGAGATCGCCGACAGCGACCGCCTCCGTACCGCCATCCTGGTGGTGATCGTGATCAATGCCATCACACTGGGGCTGGAGACCTCCAAACAAGCCATGGAGGCCGCCGGCCCGCTGCTCCTCACCATCGACCGGATTTGCTTGGGCATCTTCGTCGCCGAGATCGCGCTCAAGCTGGTAGCCCACGGTCTAGCCTTCTTCCGCCGGGCGTGGAACCTGTTCGATTTCGCCATCGTCACTATTGCGCTGATGCCCGCAAGCGAGGGCTTCTCGGTGCTGCGCGCGCTGCGCATCCTGCGCGTCTTGCGCGTGATCTCGATCGCCCCGCGCCTGCGCCGCGTGGTGCAGGGCTTTGTCAGCGCCTTGCCCGGCATGGGTTCGGTGTTCATGCTGATGGGGATGATCTTTTACGTGGGCGCGGTGATGGCCACCAAATTGTTCGGCGCCACCCACCCGGAGTGGTTTGGCAGCATCGGCGAGAGCGCCTACACGCTGTTTCAGGTCATGACGCTGGAGTCGTGGTCCATGGGCATCGTGCGCCCGGTCATGGAGGCCCACCCTCACGCCTGGGCCTTCTTCGTGCCCTTTATCATGGTCACGACCTTCGCGGTGGTGAACCTGCTGGTCGGCCTCATCGTCAACTCGATGCAAGACGCCCACGCCGAAGAAACCAACGCCGCCACCGACGACTACCGCGCCCAGGTGCTGGCCCAATTGGAGCGCATCGAAGGCCGGCTTGACCGGCTGGAGAGCGCGCGCGACAAACAGCCCTGAGCCAAACTCGCCAAGGAGCGCGCCATGATCTGGGACATCTACCTCTCCGGTGAAATCCACACCGACTGGCGCGAGCGTATTGAGACCGGCGCCAGCGCGCGCGAACTCCCGGTGCGCTTTTCCGCCCCTGTCACCGACCACGCCGCCTCCGACGACTGCGGTGTAACCATTCTCGGCGCCGAGCAGAATAAATTCTGGCACGATCGCAAGGGGGCCGGCGTCAACGCCCTGCGAACCCGCACGCTGATCGGCAAGGCCGACATCGTCGTGGTGCGCTTTGGCGAGAAGTACAAGCAGTGGAACGCCGCCTTCGATGCCGGCTATGCCGCAGCGCTTGGCAAACGGCTGATCGTACTGCATCCGCCCGAACACGCCCATGCCCTTAAGGAGGTCGACGAGGCGGCAGAGGCCGTCGCCGAGACCCCCGAACAGGTGGTGGCGCTGCTCGATTACGCCATCACCGGCCGCCTACCTTGAGCCCGATGCCACCGCGCGCCCAGGCGTCCTATACCACGGGCGTGATCGCGGTGGCGGCAACGCTCTGGCTCATGGTCCAGGCGCGCAGCGTGCTGGAGCCGCTGGTGATTGCGCTCCTGATCTGGTTTGTCCTCAACGCCTTGGCGCGATTTTACGCCTGGCGCCTGCACGGCAATGGCATCCGGCCTTCCCTGGCCATCCGCACCGCCAGCGCCGTGACGCTGATGCTGGTGATGACGGGCATCGTGATCATGACCTCCAACAAAGCGGCCCAGATCCAGTCCAACCTGCCGATCTACGAGGAGAACCTGCGCGCCATGATCGCCTCCGCCGAGAACGCGCTCGGCATTCCGGGCGGCTTTGGCCTCGACGCGGTGTTCGAGCGCATCGACTTTGGCGATCTGGCGCTGGCGCTCGCCGGCTCGACGGCGGGCTTTATCGGCGCCTCGATCATCATCTTGGTCTATGTCGCCTTCATCTTTCTGGAGGCTGGCGTGTTTCGCAACAAACTCGCCGCCATCGCCCCCGATGGCGAGCGCTTTGACGAAGTCTCGGCCACCGTCGACCGCATCCAACACGAGATCGAAACCTATCTCGGCGTCAAATGCGTGATCGGTGTGGCGCAGGCGCTGCCCACATGGCTCGTGCTCTATGTGGCGGGTATCGACGGGGCCGGGTTTTGGGCGGTGCTGATCTTCTTCTTCTCGTTCGTGCCGACGGTGGGCACGCTGTTTGGCATCGCGTTTCCGGCGCTGATGACGCTGGTGCAGTTTGGCGATCCGCTGGTGTTTGTCGTCGTCACTGGGCTGTTGGTTGCGATCCAACTGGCTGGCACCAATGTGCTGGAGCCACGGCTGATGGGCTCCTCGCTCAACCTCAGCCCGCTGGTGATCTTGATCGCGATCTTTGCTGGCGGCTCGATCTGGGGCATCACCGGCGCGCTGGTGGCGGTGCCCGCGCTCTCGGTGGCGGTGATCGTGTTCAACCGCTTTGAGAGCATGCGCCCGGTGGCGATCCTACTCTCCAGCGACGGCCAGATCCGATGAGCACAGTCAAGACGCCCAAGGCAAGCACCGCGCGAGGGTGTGGGCTCAAGCGTCGGTGAGAGCAACCCGCCCGCCCGCGCTGAGCTGGGGCAACGCCGCCAGCAAACGCTCCGCCACCACGGCACAAGGGGTGAGCGCGCTCTGGTCCTCGCCGGGATAAAACCGCGCGCGCAGCGCCGTCGGCATGGCCGGCGGTATGATCTCAGCCACGCAAAACCGCCCCCCCGCCTCCACAGCCCACGCCTGGGTGAGCGCTGACTGCCCAGCCTTGGCCATGGCATAGAGTCCGCGAAAGCGCGCGCCCTCCGCCGTAACCCCATCGCTGGCGATCACCGCCTTGGCGCGGCCCTCAGGGGCCAGGCGCAGCAGCGGATCGAGCACGCGGATCAGGCGCTGAAAGGCGCGCAGATCGAGGGCGAGCGCTTTGTCGAGTTCGCTGGCGGTGATGTGTTCGACCGGGCTTTGCGAGACCGCCTGCGCCGCCGTGTGCAGCCAGAGATCGAGATGGCCGTGGCGCTCGTAAAGGGCTGCACCAAGGCGGGCCAGCCCGGCATCGTCGCTCAGATCGAGCGGCACCAGGGTCGCCTTAGCGCCCTTGGCGCGCACGGCATCGTCGAAATCTTCAAGCGCGCCCTGGGTGCGGGCCAGCGCCACGACATGGGCGCCTGCTCCGGCAAAAGCTTCGGCAGCCGCGCGCCCCAAACCGCGCGAGGCCCCGGTGACGAGGGCGATGTGTCCGGTGAGGTCAGTCATGGTGTGTTTGGCAGGGCTGGTTATCGAAGCGAGCGCGGGCGAGGAAAGAGTGGGCGAAGGGAGCATGGGCGACGTGTGGACGCGCGCCAGCGCCTGCGTTGGGCGGGGGGCCTCACGCCATCGTCAGATGGCCGCGCGCGGCGGCATCGCACGGGTGGATCGGATAGTCGCCCGAAAAACAGGCGTCGCAATATTGCGGAGCGGCGTCGTTGCGCCCGTCAGGCTGCCCGGTGGCGCGGTAGAGCCCGTCGAGCGAGACAAAGCGCAGCGAGTCGACGCCGAGGTGCTCAGCCATCTCGGCCTCGCCCATCTTGGCGGCGAGCAGCTTGGAGCGCTCGGGCGTGTCGACACCGAAAAAACAGGGCCAGCGCGTCGGCGGCGAGGCGATGCGAAAATGGACCTCGCGCGCGCCCGCCTCGATCACCATCTCCTTGATCTTGCGCGAGGTGGTGCCGCGCACCACGCTGTCATCGACCAGGACGACGCGCTTGCCTTTGACCAGGGTGCGGTTGACGTTGAGCTTGAGGCGCACGCCCATGCTGCGGATCTGGTCGGTCGGCTCGATGAAGGTGCGCCCGACGTATTGATTGCGCACGATGCCCATGGCGTAGGGGATGCCGCTTTTCTGGGAAAAGCCGATGGCTGCGGGCGTGCCGCTGTCGGGGATCGGGCAGACCAGATCGGCCTCGACCGGCGCTTCCTGGGCCAGTTCGACCCCGATGCGCCGACGCGCCTCATAGACCGAGAGCCCACCGATCACGCTGTCGGGGCGCGAGAAATAGACGTGCTCAAACACGCAATGCCGCGGCTTTTGCGGTGCGAACGGGTGCTGGCTGGTCAACCCCGAGTTGGAGATGATCACCATCTCGCCCGGCGCCACCTCACGCACGAACTCGGCGCCGACGATATCGAGCGCGCAGGTCTCCGAGGCCAGGATCCACGCCTCACCCATGCGCCCGAGCACCAGGGGGCGCATGCCGAGCGGATCGCGCACGCCGATCATCTGCGAGGGCGTGAGTGCGATCACCGAGAAGGCGCCCTCGACACGGCGCAGCGCCTCCTTCATGCGCTCGGCGATGGTGGGCTGGGTCGAGCGTGCCATCAGATGGACGATACACTCGGTATCGGAGGAGGCGTGGAAGATCGAGCCGGCGCCGATCAGTTCGGCGCGCAGGCGATCGGCATTGGTCAGATTGCCGTTGTGGGCCAGTGCGCAACTGCCAAGCGCAAACTCGGCCAGAAACGGCTGCACGTTGCGCATATCGGTCTGGCCTTTGGAGCCGGCGGTCGAGTAGCGGTTGTGGCCGACACCGGCGCGCCCGGGCAAGCGCTCCATCACCTCGCGGCTGGTGAAGTTGTCGCGCACATAGCCCGTGCGGCGTTCGGCGTGAAAGCCTTGCTCGGGGGTGTGGGTGACGATGCCCGCCGCCTCCTGGCCGCGGTGTTGGAGGGCGTGCAGGCCAAGGGCGACGTAGGTGGCGGCATCCTCGGCGCCGAATACGCCGTAGACCCCGCACTCCTCGCGGAACTTATCGTCTGGGATGGGATCGAAGGGGTGGGCGGCGAAGGTCGGCGTGGCAGGTACGGCCTTGGCACTCATCGCGAACCCTTCGCTAGCTGATGTTGCTCAGCCAGCATATAGCGCAAGATGGCGGGTTGTGTCATCGCTTAGTCATGGAAACCGTCCCGAAAAGCGGGCGAGGTCTCCCGCAGGGCGGAAAGTGCGCCGGATTTGCCACGCCAGCGCGCCGCGCCGCCAGGAAGAGGCCACCACCGGCGGCCTCTTAGGCAGGAGAATCAGGTCGGATCGCCGGTGGGTGCCGGCAGATCCTCACCGGTCGGCGTGGTGCCGGCCTCGACACCGCAGGGCGCCATCATGGCGTCGATGCGCTCGGAGATGAAGGGCGGCAGTTCGGTCGGCAGCACGGCCTGGATCTGGGTTGCCACCTCGACCACGTACTGAAAGCTCGCGGCATTGGCGAGCGGCGGCCACTCGGCCGGATCGCCCACCAGCGAGTCGTAAAGCATGTAAGCGACCGCAATCAGCAGCGCCGCGCGCGCCACGCCAAAGACAAACCCTAAGATGCTGTCCAGGGTGCCGATGGCCGAATCTTGGACAAACGACGAGAACACCGGCGTGAAGACCGACAAGACGAGCAGCGCCAGCGCCATCAACAGCGTAAAGGCCGCAATCACCGAGAGTACGCACGACGAGCCGAGAAACCCGCCCACCACCGGGATCTCGCGCACCAAGGGCTCGACCATGGGCGTAAGGAACGCAGCAGCAGCGGCCGCGACCAGCCAGCCGGTGATGGCCAGGATCTCGCGCGTGAAGCCCCGCGAATAGGCCATGATGGCGGAGACCAGCGCAATGGCGCCCACTCCTCCGTCGACGTAGCTGAACTCCATCTCTATCCCTCTCTTTGTTGGCGCGGCGATGGCGCGACGATCTCGGCGGCTAGGGCGGCCAGATCGGCGAGTCGCCGCACGGTTATGCCGGATTCGGAGACCGGCTTCATTACCGAAGGTGTGAACGCAGCGGAAAACCCGAGTTTCTCCGCCTCTTTGAGCCTGGCATCGGGCTGGCTGACCGAGCGCAAGCCTCCCGACAGACTGACCTCGCCGAAATAGACCGCCTCTTTGGGCAGCGCTTCGCCTTGGAGTGCTGAGACGAGGGCAGCGGCGGCAGCCAGATCGGCCCCCGGCTCGCGGATCGAGAGCCCGCCGGCGAGGTTTAGGTAGATGTCGTGGCCCACGAGCGAGATCCCGGCGCGCGCCTCTAAGACGGCGACGACCATGGCCAGGCGTGCGCTGTCCCAGCCGAGCACCGAGCGGCGCGGGGTGCCGAGCGCCGAGGGCGCGACCAGCGCCTGCACTTCGACGAGGACGGGGCGCGTGCCCTCGATGCCGGCAAAGACCGCCGAGCCTGCGACCGCTTCGCCGCGCTCGCCGAGGAACAGCGCGGAGGGATTGGCGACTTCGGCCAGGCCCTGACCGGTCATCTCGAAGACGCCGATCTCATCGGCGGCGCCGAAGCGGTTTTTGACGGCGCGCAGCAGCCGGAAATGGTGGCCGCGCTCACCCTCGAAATAGAGCACGGTGTCGACCATGTGCTCGACCACGCGCGGGC
>JBCDHK010000003.1:0-31826 GCA_038750185.1 Pseudomonadota bacterium | reverse complement strand
GCCAGGCTCTTGTTGTCATTGTGGCGCGCTTTTTGTGCGGGCCTGACCGTTCATCTAAGCGGGGGGTGGGATTGTCAATGCCAGCGGCACCGCCGCAGAGTTCGGCGCTGTCGCCCGTGGCGGCGCAGTCCAGGATCAGATCGTGGCCGAAAAGGCCGCACGGTAGGCCTCGCCAAGGCGTGCGGCATCGGCGACGTCATTGCGGCGCACGCTGAGAAACGCCGCCGTGAACAGGGCGCCAAACCACGCCTCCAAGACCCCGCTCGCCTCCAATCCGTCGAGGCAGAGACCCAGATCGGACGGCAGGTCGTCGATGCCACGCGCAGCGCGCTCAGAGGCCGAGAGATCGGACGGATCGCACTCGACACCCTGGGGCAGGGTGAGCCCAGCCTCTAGGCCGGCCATCCCTGCGCGGATGAGCGCCGCCAACGCCAGATGCGGGCTCGCCGAGCCATCGGCCAGACGGTATTCGAGGCTGGCACCGGGGTTGAGGCCATCGGCACGCTGGCTGCGCGGGCAAAACCGCACCGCCGCCTCGCGGTTGCGCGCGCCCCAGCAGCGGTAGATGCCGACCCAGTTGGAGGGCAGCAGCCGCTCGAAACTGTTGGCCGAGGCCAGCGTCAGCCCGATCAAGGCTGGTAGATGGGCGAGGATCCCGGCCAGGAAGGCCGAGGCCCGTTCGCTCAGTTGGTCGCCAGCCGCCGTGGCCGGGGTGTCGCCCTGCCAGAGGCTCATGTGGATATGCACGCCGCTGCCCGGGCCATCGGCGAAGGGCTTGGGCGCGAAACTCGCGTGGGTGGCGCGCGCGCGCGCTGCATCGCGGATCGCCTCGCGCGCCAGGACCGCGTGATCCGCCGCCTCCAGCGCGCCCAGAACCGGGGCCGCGATCTCGAACTGATGCGCGCCGAACTCGGCGGCGAACTGATCGAGGCGCGTGCCCGCCGTGCGCAGCATGGCTTGGACTTCCTCGGCAATCCCTGAGACCGCGCGCGTGCCAGCGAGCGAGAAGGCCGGGGTCGGGCGCTCCTGCAGGCCGGTGATGTAGAGCTCGTGCTCGAAACCAGCCTCAAGGCGCAGCCCGTACCGCTCCTCCAGGTCGGCGATGGCACGCTTTAGCTGGCCGCGCGGGCAGACCGGCCAGGGCGTGTCCTCGGTGGTGCAGATATCGGCCAGACAAAGGAGCGCCGCCGGGCGTTCGCCGCGTGCGGGCAACACCATGGTGCGCGCGCCGCCTGCGCGCAGCCGGGTCTCGCCGACAGGGCCAAAGGGATTGCCCGGCGGAATGGTGTTGAGCGGCGAGAGCAAGATGTTGGCCGGCACCCAAGGCAGCCCGGTGCGCACCGCCTCCTCAAAGCGCTCAACCGGCAGCGAGCGCCCGCGAAACACGCCCGAGAGATCGGCATTGCCCAGCATGGCGATCCGCGGTGCGCCTTGTGAGGCGGTGGCGGTGATGTCGTTCTCGAAGCCGGTCATCGGCCTTCCCCCTCTGCTTGGGCTGTCGCTCTGATCGGACGTGCCCAATCGGCCGATGCCCCGAGGCCATCAAGCGCCAAAGGCAACAGACGCGCAAGCCGTGCAGCCCAGGCGGCCTGGCCCGTCTCGGTGGCGATCTGATCCTGGCGGATCTCGATCTCGACATGCACCAGCCCGCGCGCCTCACCGTGGACGGGGATGGCATAGTCGCTCGCGTCGTCCACCGCATAGGGCTGGTTGAGGCCCACGGTCAAATCCCCCTCCGCCTCCAGCAAGGCCGCCAGGGTATGGGCCAGGCGCGCATCGCGGTTGAACAGCAGGCCGATGTGCCAGGGCCGCGCGCCCGGACGCTCGCCGTGCACGGGCGTGAAGCTGTGGATCGAGACCAGCGCTGTGGGCTGGGCGCGTGCGGCCCGCTGGTCCAGCGCGCTGGCGATGGCGGCGTGATAGGGGTGGAAGATCTCGGCCACGCGCATGGCCGCCCCTTGCGCATCGAGCGCCGCGTTGGCCTCAATGGCGCAGCCATCTGAGCGCGCGACAAACGCACTCGCCGCCTGGAGCGGGCGGTTGCAATCGATGACCAGGCGCGAGTAGCGCTGGTAGAGCATCTCCGCCTCCAGCGCCTCGGAGAGACGCGTGGCCACGCCGAGCGCGCCGATGTCCCAGGCGATATGGCGCTCAAACTCGCTCTCAGCGAGGCCGAGACGGCCAAGCCTGCGCGGCACCAGACGCCCGGCATGATCGACGAGCAGCAGGATCTCCGAGGGCGCCCCAGCGCGCAAATGGCCGACTGGATCGGGTTCGTCTGCGGCCAACAATCCATCGGACCACCGAAATCCGGACCCGGGTCTGCCCGTTGCCATGCGTCCCTCGCGCCACGCCCAATTCTGTGGCAACGATTTTTCATTCTATGCACAGGAAGGCAAGTGTGAAAGTCTCTTGACGTGAACCAGCCTCTGGGCATTTGCTGTGCGAGGCAGGCTAGGTGAGAGGAAAATGGGCGGCGAAGCAGGCACAGGTGCCGCGGCTATAATCAGGCCAACCGAGCGAACCGGCGCGGCGGTAAGCGCTGTGCTCATCGTGCTGGTGCTGGCGCTCGTCGTCGCAGCCCTCACCTTCATGCTCGGGCGCCAGGGCGAGCGCATGGCGACCCAGCTTTGCGTCAACGTCGCCGCCACCGTGGCGCTGGCGGTCTTCAGCGGCAATTCGGGCATCGTCTCGTTCGGCCATGCCGCGCTGATGGGGGTCGGCGCCTATCTCTCGGGGATCCTGACCATGTCGGCGGGGCTACAGGGCTCGGCACTGCCCCTGCTGCCGGCCTTCCTCGCCGGGCACGAACTGCCGGTCGGCGTGGCCTTGGTGGTCGTCGCGCTGGCAGGGATGGCGTTTTCGCTCGCTGTCGGGCTCGCCATCTCACGCTTGGCCGGCGCTTCGGCGACGATCGCGACGCTCGGCCTCCTGATCATCGTGCACAGCGTCCTGATCGGGGCGCGCGAACTGACGCGCGGCAGCCAGACCTTCTACGGCGTGCCGCGGGTGACCGATCTGACCCTCGCCCTCTGCGCCGCCGCCCTCTTCATCGCGCTTGCCGTGGCCTTTCGCGAGAGCCGCCACGGGCTGCGCCTGCGCGCCGTGCGCGACGACGAAGCCGCCGCCCAAGCCATCGGTATCGACCCCAAACGCGCCCGCCTCATCGGCTGGGCGGTCTCGGGGACCATGGCTGCCGTGGCAGGCGCCCTCTATGGACACATGCTGGGCGCCTTCAGCCCGACCACCTTCTACGCCTCGCTGACCTTTGCGCTGGTCGCCATGCTGATCGTCGGCGGCCTGACCAGCGTGAGCGGCGCGGTGATCGGCGCCATCGTGGTGACACTGGCCCAAGACGGCGTGCGCCAGATCGAGGGCGGTTTTACGCTATTCGGGCTGGAGATGCCCGCCCTCTTCGGTCTGACCACGGTCGCCTTGGCGCTCCTGATCCTGCTCGCCCTCTGGCTGCGCCCCGATGGGCTGGTGGGCGTGCGCGAGATCTCCTGGCCCTGGCTCGCACGCCGCCTCAGCGCGCTGTTGCCCCCGGGCCGGGCTGCCCCCGAGAGCACGCCTCCCCCTGAGAGCGGCGATCTCGACGTGGCTCGCCTGACGCGCCGCTTCGGCGGGCTCATCGCCGTCAATGAGGCCAGCTTTCGCGCGCCAGGCGGCACCGTCACCGGACTGATCGGGCCCAACGGCGCGGGCAAATCGACTATCGTCAATCTGCTCACCGGCCAGGACCGCGCCTCGGCGGGGCAGATGCGCTTTGGCGCGCTCGATCTCGCCCGCCTCAAGCCCCACGGCTTCGCCCCCCACGGTATCGCCCGCACGTTTCAAAACATCCGCCTGTTTGCCAACTTGAGCGTGCGCGAAAACGTCCTGGTCGCGGGGCTGGCAAGCGGGCTGACCCGGGCCGAAGCCTCCACTGTCACTGAGCGCGCACTGGCCCGGATGGACCTCACCCGCCGCGCAGACACCCTCGCCTCGGCGCTCCCTTACGGCGAGGCCAAACGCCTGGAGATCGCGCGCTGCCTGGCGCTGCGACCACGCTTTATCCTGCTCGACGAGCCCGCCGCCGGCCTCAACCCCGAAGAGACGCGCGACCTCGGCGAGCGCCTGGCCCGCCTCAGCGCCGAAGACGGCACCGGCATGCTGCTCATCGACCACGACCTCGGCTTTGTGAACCGCCTCTCCAGCGCCATCGTCGTCCTCAACAAGGGCGAGGTGATCGCCACCGGCACCCCAGAAGCCGTGCGCGCCGACCCAGCCGTGATCGAAGCCTACATCGGGCGCGCAAACCGCCCCGTGACGCCCGCCCTCGCCACCTGATCCGACCCGACAAAGGAGACGACCCATGCAATCCAAGCCCACTGCACCGAAAATCCTGGCCGTTCTCGCCGCCACCACCGCGCTTGCCGGTACGGCGCTGGCCGAGGAATACTTCATCGGCGTCACCACCGCCCAATCCGGCTATCTCGCACCCTACGACCAGCCCGCCTTCGCAGGCTTCAAGTTCTGCATCGACGAGATGAACGCCGCTGGAGGGCTCAACGGCGAGATCCCGGTGCGCATCGACGTCAAGGACACCCGCTCCGACACCGCCGAGACCATCAAAGCCGTGCAGGAACTGGTCGACGACGGCGCGCAGTTCATCGTCTCGCCCGCCGATGCCGACCCAACCATTGCAGCAGGCCAGATCACCCAGCCCGCGGGCATCCCGACCATGACCTTTGCGGGCACGGCACCGGTGCTCACCCAGGTCGGCGAGTTCATCTTCGGCAGCTACCCGGCGGACAACCAGCAGGGCACGGTGCTGGCCGATTACGCCACCGAGCAGGGCTTCGAGCGGGTCTACATCGTCAAATCGCCCGACGCCGCCTACACCCTCGGCGGGCCGGAGTATTTTGCCGAGGTCTTCGAGAAAAACGGCGGCACGGTGGTGGGTGAGAGCCTCTATTCGCTCAACCAGCCCGATTTCTCGGCCATCGTCACCCAGATCAAAGCTGCCGACCCCGCCCCCGACATCATCGTCACCTGGGCCTGGGAGCCAGACTTCCCGGCCTTCATCAAGGCGCTGCGCGGTGCGGGCGTGACAACCCAGGTCATGGGCGGCGACGTGCTCGACACCCCCACCATCCGCGGCTTGGGCGAGGTGGTGAGCGGCATCGTCCACACCTCGGGCGGCTTTCCCGAGCCGGGCTCGCAATACGCGGGCTTCATCGAGCGCTTCGAGGCCGCGACCGGGCAGACGCCCGACAACAACTACTACGTCAACGGCTGCGACATCGCCCGCATGATCGAACAGGCCGTGGCTGCGGCAGGCTCCACCGAGCCCTCAGCGGTGCGCGACGCTCTGGCCGAGATCGAAAACGGCGACGGCTTCATGTCGGACTTCACCTTCAAGGGCACCGACCGGATGCCGCTGCGCCCGGTGGTGATCGCGCGCATCGAGGCCGATGGCACCAAGAGCTTCGTGCTGCGCGCCATGGCCGACCCTGAGAAACTGCCCGAGCCCTGAGGCGGCCTGGATGCTATCGGTCTCGGGGCTGACGGTCGACTACGGTGCCGTGCGCGCGGTCGAGGGCGTAGGCTTCGAGGTCGGCACAGGTGAGGTGGTGGCGCTGCTCGGTGCCAATGGCGCGGGCAAGACCACCACGCTCATGGCCATCGCAGGGCTTCGCCGGATCGCCTCGGGTGAGATCGCCTTCGAAGGGCGGGCGCTCGCAGGCCTCGCCCCTGAGGAGATCGTGCGCCTTGGCATCGGTGTGGCGCCCGAGGGGCGGCGCATCTTTGCGGGGCTGAGCGTCGCCGAAAACCTCGCCCTCGCGGCGGCCATCGTCGCGCCGGAGGCGGCCTCCGAGCGTCTCGAGGCGCTGCTCGCGCGCTTTCCCATCCTGAGGGAGCGCTACCGCCAGCGCGCGGGGCTGCTCTCGGGCGGCGAACAGCAGATGCTGGCGGTGGCACGCGCGCTCCTGCCGGCACCGCGCCTCCTGATGCTCGACGAGCCCTCCCTTGGCCTCGCGCCGCAGATGGTGGACCGGATCTTCGATCTGATCGTGGAGCTCAAATCCGAAGGCATCACCGTGCTGCTCGTCGAGCAAAACGTTGCCCGTTCGCTGGAGGTGGCCGACCGCGGCGTGGTGCTGGCCAACGGGCGAGTGGCCCTCGCAGGCCCCGCCGCCGAGCTGCGGGCGGACGATCAGGTCCGCGCCGCCTATTTCGCCGCATAAAGGAGGGCCCATGGACATCGCGCTCCAACAACTGGTGAATGCGCTCAGCCTCGGCGGCATCTATGCGTTGCTCGCGTTGGGGCTGGCCATCGTGTTTTCCATCGTGCGGCTGATCAACTTCGCCCATGGCGAGATCATGACGGTGGGCGGCTACGGTGTGTTTCTTTCGCTGATGCTGGGCCTGCCTGCGCTGCCGGCGATGGCGGTGGGCATCGGGTTTTCGGTCATGGCGGCGCTGGCCATGGAGAAGGTCGCCTTTCGCGCCATGCGCGGGGCCAGTGTGGTGACGTTGTTGATCACGTCGTTTGCCGTCAGTGAGCTACTGAAAGTGCTGTTTCAGAATGGCATCTCGGCCCGCCCAGTGCCGATCTCGCTGCCGCCTTTCCTCTCCAGCACGCTCGATCTGGGCGGGGTGACACTGCCGGTGATCGCCATGGTCTCCATTGTGGTGACGCTCAGTGCGCTGATCGGGCTTACTCTATTACTCAGGCGCACGGTGATCGGCTTTGCCATGCGCGCCGCCGCCGAGGATTTCGACATGCTGCGCCTGCTCGGCCTGCGCGCCAACACGGTGGTCGCGGCAGCCTTTGCCATCTCGGGGCTGCTGGCCGGCATTGCGGCGGTGCTCTGGACGGCACAACGCGGCTCGGTCGATCCCTTGATGGGGTTCTTTCCCGTACTAAAAGCCTTCATCTCGACGGTGCTCGGCGGGCTTGGCAGCCTGGGCGGGGCGGTGCTCGGCGGTTTCGTGGTCGGCGCCATCGAGGTGTTCTCCCAGGCATTCCTGCCGCCCAGCCTCTCGCCCTACCGCGATGCCATCGTGCTTACGTGCGTCATCGCCCTCCTGCTGGTGCGCCCGGACGGCCTGATCCCGCCGGCCAAGAGCCTGCGGAGCTGAGCCCCATGCCCTCAGCCGTCTTTGCGCGCCTGATCCCAGTCGGGCACGAAGGTCCGATCACGCAGCCGGTCGAGCGCTTCGAGGCGCGGCTTGGCGCTCGGCCAGAGCGCCTTGTCGGCGGCGGCGGCGATCAGTTCGACCGAGGCCACCAGCCCGACGATGGTGTCCCAAGGCGTGGCCGCATCGACGCGGGCGCGAAAAATATGGCTGGCAAGCTCGGCCACATCGCTCATCCACTGATCGGTGATCAGGATCACACTCGCCCCGCGCTCGACCGCCATGGCTGCGCTGAGGCGAATGTCGGGCTGGTAGCGGCGCACATCGAAGACGACGAGCACATCGCGCTTGGCCATCTCCAGCATGGCATCGGCGCGGCGTGGCATGTCCTGTTCCAAGAGCACGACGCCGGGGCGCATCTTGCGCAGATGGAAGTGCAGATGCTCGGCCAGAGTTTGGGTAAAAGTGCCCCCGGCCAGAAATACCCGGCGCCGCGGATCGGCGATGAGGGCGACGACAGCGTCCAGTTCGGCGTCTTCGATGCCGTCGATGGTGGTCTCGACGGCGGCCATCAGGCTCTCTTTGAGCGCCAGACGCGGGGCATCGGGGCCAGAGGTGTTCGGCGCATACCAGCGCGCCATGGTGAGCGGGCCCTCGCGCACCGCCGCCAGTTCCTCGCGCAGACATGCCCGGAAGGCGGCGTAGTTCTGAAAGCCGAGCTTGACGATCAGGCGCTGCACCGTGGCCGGGCTGACCCGTCCGCGCTCGGCAAAGGCGCCGATGCTCTCCAGCCCGATCATGGGATAATCGGCCAGAAGACAATGCGCGGCGCGCTTTTCGCTGCGCGTCATCCGGGCCATGGCGGTGGCGATGCGCTGGCGCACGGTGCCTTGGACGGTGGCTTGAGTGCCCTCGGGCGAGGGGACAGGGCCGGCGCGCGTCATGGTCTCAGATCTCCCGCTCCAGGGCGCGCCGCCGCGCGGCAGCCCCTCTTTGGGCGAGCATAGAGGAAAGCGCGCCCACCCGGCCACTCTCACCCCACACCACAGGAGCCCCCCGTGAGCCGAACCTACCCCCGCCAGTTCAGCCCCAAGGACCGCGAACGTGCCGTCGATCTGGCGCGCACGGCGCTGCTCTCCGTCGATATGCAAAACGCGGAATGGAGCCCCGAGGCCATCGCTGCGGCGCGCAAGCCTGGCGCGCCCAATGCGCACCATCTGGAGTTCATGACGCGCATCGAAGACGTGCTGCTGCCCGCCCAGGCGCGCCTGCAAGCGGCGGCGCGGGGCGCGGGCGTCGAGGTGATCTTCACCACGATCGAGGCACTGACCCAGGACGGACGCGACATCAGCCTCGATCACAAGCTCTCCAACCTGTTCTTCCCCAAGGGCTCCTGGGAGGCGCAGGTGATCGAGGCCGTCGGCCCCGAGGGCGATGAGATCGTCATTCCCAAGACCTCCTCGGGGATCTTCAACTCCACCAACCTGGACTACGTCTTACGCAACCTCGGCATCGAGTATCTGATCGTCTATGGCGTGTGCACCGACCAATGCGTCGAGGGCACGGTGCGCGACGCCGCCGACCGCGGCTATTACGTCACGCTGGTGGAGGACTGCTGCGCCACCTATGCCCACGCCAACCACGCCCACTCCATCACTGCCATGGACGGCCATTTCGCAAGGGTGCGCTCCTCTTCAGAGATGATCGCGGAGATCACAGAGATGGCTGGCCGGCAGTAGTTGGCACAAGACGGTCACTCCATCACAGTCACTCCATGCCAAAGCCACCCCGAAGCCCACGGCGCTGGCGTAGATCGCCCGCGTCGATGGTGCCGTCCTCATCCACATCGCCAAAGCGAAACAGCCGGTCGAGCGGGCCGGTCATCTCGGCCTCGGTGACGCGCCCGTCGCCGTCCTCGTCGAGACGCTGGAAGGCATCGACCATGCGCGGGCGCGAGAACTCGGCCCAGAGCCCGGCGAACTCTTCAAGGGCAAGCGTGGTATCGCCGTCGCCATCGAAACGCCCGAGCCCCGAGCGGATCACGCCCTCGGCCTCCGTGCGCGCGAGCGCGCCGTTGCCATCGGCATCGAGATAGCGAAACAGGGTGGCTGCGGCGCGGCGCCTGCCCTGTCCGCCGCGATGGCCTGCGCGCTCGAAGAACGCCTGGGCCGAGTGAGCGTGATCGCCGGCGTGACGATCGTGGCCATTGAAGCCAGCAGCGGCGCCGGCCACCAGCAGACTGGCAGCCCCGGCAAGGGCAAGGGCGGTGATGGTGCGGATGTTCATCGGTCTCTCCTTGGCGTTGGTCTGTGCGCCCGAGATAGACCCCGCCTGTCGCAAAAGTGCGCCAGCCCAGACCCCGCTTTGTCGCAAGCTGTGGCGAGGGCGGCGGTTGCGACATCCGGTTACACTTTTTCCGGGCCCTCACGCCGCACACCTCCTAAAACACCCCCATGACCGAGCCCTCGCCCCACATCCTGGTCGTCGACGACCACCGCGACATCCGTGAGACCCTGGCGCGCTATCTGGAGAAGAACGGTCTGCGCGCCAGTACTGCCGAGGGCGGCGCGGCGATGCGGCGGGTGTTGGGCGCTCAGGCGATCGATCTGGTGGTGCTCGATGTGATGATGCCGGGCGAGGACGGGTTCTCACTCTGCCGCGATCTGCGCGCGCGCGGCTCTGAATTGGGGCGCGGCGGTACGCTGGCGGTGATCTTGCTCACCGCCAAGGACGACGACACCGACCGCATCATCGGCCTCGAAATCGGCGCCGACGATTACGTCGCCAAGCCGTTCAACCCGCGTGAGTTGCTCGCGCGCATCAAAGCCGTGCTGCGCCGAACCGCCACGCCCGAAGCGCTGCGCGGGACCCCCAGCGAGGCGCGGCTGCGCTTTGAGCACTGGCGCTTCGATCTGGCACGGCGCGAGTTGCTCGATGAGGCGGGGGTGGCCGTGGCGCTCAGTGCGGCCGATTTCCGGCTGCTCAAAGCCTTCGTCGAGCGCCCGGGGCGGGTGTTGAGCCGCGATCAGTTGCTCGATCTGACCAGCGGGCGCAGCGCGGCGGCCTTTGACCGCAGCATCGACAATCAGGTGCTGAGGCTGCGCCGCAAGATCGAGCGCGACCCCAAGGAGCCCACCCTGATCAAGACGGTCTGGGGCGGGGGCTATGTGTTTACCGCCGAGGTCCACACCGAGGACACCTCAACGGACACCGCTCCGTGATGGCCCGCGCAATCGCCTGGCTTGCCCGGCGGCGCCCTTGGCCTGCGACACTGCGCGGCCAATTGATCGCGCTCCTGCTGCTGGCGCTGGTCGCAGCCCAGATCGTCGCCGTGGTCGCGCTTTTCGACGAGCGCCGTCAGGCGGTGCGCGCCGCCCTCATCGGCGAGGCGCTCTCGCGCATGGCCAGCGTCGCGCTGCTCGTCGAGCGCACGCCCCCTGCCCTGCACCCGCGCGTGCTGGCGGCGGCCTCGACCCCTTTGGCGCGCTTTAGCCTCGATACCGAGAGTGCCGTGGGCGCGGGCCAGCTCTCGCGCCGGGCACTGCGCTGGCGAGCACGGCTGCTCTCGGCACTGGCCGAGACCTCCGAGGACGACTGGACAACCCGCGTCCAGCTTGCCCTGGCCCGCAGCGAAGACGGCGCCCACCGCGGCTGGCGCCCGCGCCGCCAGCTTGTCGCCGCCGTCGAGATCGCTCCGGGGCGCTGGCTCAACCTGCGCGCGCGGCTGCGCCGGGCGCCGCTCCAATGGGCCTGGGCCTCGGTGCTCTCGCTGGGGCTGAGCGCTGGTGCCATCGTCGCCGCCGTCACGCTGGTGATCGGGCGCACCACCAGGCCGCTCCGAGATCTCGCCACCGCCGCCGATCGCTTTGGGCGCGGGGCGCGCGGCGAAACCGTCACGCCCTCGGGGCCGGTGGAGGCGCGCCGCCTGATCGCCGCCTTCAACGCCATGCAAGAGCGCCTGAGCCGTTTTGTGGCCGACCGCACCCGCCTGCTGGCCTCGATCAGCCACGATCTGCGCACCCCGATCACCGCCATGCGCCTGCGCGCCGAGATGGTCGAGGACGCCGACACCCGCGCCCGCCTCATCGAGGGCCTGGACGAGATGCAGCGTCTGACCGAGGCGAGCCTCAGCTTCGCCCGCGAAGAGGCCACCGAGGAGGCGATGCGCGCGCTCGATCTGGGCGCGTTGCTCGACAGTCTGGCCGATGACTTTGCCGAACTGGGCGCACCGATCAGCATCGAGGCGAGCACGCGCGCTGTCATCGAGGGCCGCCCGGTGGCGCTGCGGCGCGCTTTACGCAATCTGATTGAGAATGCGCTGCGCTATGGCGGCGTGGCGCGGCTCTCCCTCGTGACTGCCGGCACCACGGCCACGGTGCTGGTCGAGGACGACGGCCCCGGCCTGCCAGAGGCCGAGATCGAGGCGATGTTCGCGCCCTTTGCCCGCTTAGAGACCTCACGCTCGCGCGAGACCGGGGGGGCGGGGCTCGGCCTGCCCATCGCGCGCACCGTGGTGCGTGGCCACGGCGGCGATCTCCATCTGGAAAACCGCCCCGAGGGGGGCTTGCGCGCGCGCCTGACGCTGCCGCTCTACACGGTAACGTGAGGAGCCCCAACGTGATTTCAAAGCACTGATCGGCGCGAAAATCATAGCAGAACAATAGCCTACGGCATGGCGGGTGAACCAACACTGACGCGCCATACTCCAGGTGCGGCAACACCACCCGCCACAGTTCGTTGCAATTTGCATGCTGGTGTGGCGTAGCTTCCGAAGGACGGAAACCAACGCGAGGATGTCATGGATATTTTCATGATCGCCGAGGGTGCGCGCGGGCGCGAGCTTTATGTAACCGACCTTACCCCCGAGGGTACCACCCTCCTGGAAATCAACCTCAACCTCGATCCCGATTTTCTGAGCGAAGTCGATGGCATCCCCGATGCCTCCAACGCAGCGCGCCTCGGCGACACGTTGTTATTTGCCGGCGACAGCGGCATCGAGGGCGATGTCGAGCTTTGGCGCTCAGACGGCACCTTACAGGGCACCCAGCGCCTGGTCGATCTCAATCCGGGCGATGATCCCTCCAGCCCCGAGGACTTCAAGCTGTTCGAGGCGGCGGACGTGATGCTGTTCACCGCCACCACGCCAGACAGCGGGCGCGAGATCTGGGCTACCGATGGCACCGCGGCGGGCACGCGGCAGCTATTTGAGAGCCGCGAGGGCGATAACGGGCTGTTCTCGCTATTCAACGTCGGCGTCGGCAATGTCGCTTGGGGCCCCGAAGTGGGTGGCCTGCAATACTTCTACCTGCAAAGCGCCACCGAGGGCGCCGTGCTCTGGGCCACCGATGGCACCACCGAGGGCACGCGCAAGATCCAGGGGGTCTTTCCGGGCTTCGAGGGTGGGGGGCTGCAGGAGGTCAACACGCGCTTTGTGGTCAATGTCGCTGCGGAGGTGAACGGCGCGCTGGTGTTTGCGGCCTATCCGCCAGACGGCGCCGGGCGCCTCGATGTGGCCGCCCTCTACAGCACCGACGGCACCGCAGCCGGCACCCGCGTGCTGACCGATTTCGGCGGTACCGAGGCTGTCTCCAGCATCCTGCCCGCCCTGGGCCCCGTGATCGACGGCCTGCTCTATTTCGCCACCAACGACTCCAACGGCCAGGACGGCCCCGAGATCTGGGTCACCGACGGCACCACCGAAGGCACGCGCATCGTCGCCGATTTCGCCGCCTTTGCCGGGCGCGCCTCGGGGCTGACGGCGTTTGAGGGAAAGCTCTTCTTTCGCTCCAGCAACCCCGATGGCGGCGAGAACGGCATCGCCGTTTACAGCCTCGACCCCGCCACCGGCGCCATCGCGTTTTTGGGCGAGGGCCCCTCACGCGTCGAGCGCGACGTGAACGGCGTGCTCTATTTCAACGGCAACGAAACCGGCTTTGGCGAGCCCTACGCCAGCGACGGCACGCCCGAGGGCACGGTGACGCTGGGCGATATCGACTTCATCACCTTCAGTTCGTCTGAGGCCAACAGCTTCGGCTTCTTCGAGTACCAGGGCCAGACCTACTTTGAGGGCGAGGCGTTCACTGGCGACTTCACCCCCGATGGTGAGCGCTTCTTCCGCACCGACGGCACGCCCGAGGGCACGGTGGCGCTGCCCAATCTGCTGCCGGAGGACGTCTACGGCGATCCGGTGCTGTTCTTGCCGGAGATCGTCGAGGACGACGACAATGATGATGATGATGATGACGGCGGCCAGCAGGACGACGACGATGACGACAACGACAATGACGATGACGATGACGATGACGATGACGATGATAACGAGGACGACAACGACGGCGATAGCGGGGGCGGCTCCCCACTAGACGCCGCCGCCCTAGCAGCCGTCTTCGAGGCCATCGCACAGCGCGCCCCCACCGCCGCCGAAGCCGAAAGCCTGACCACCACCACCAACCGCAACGCCGCCATCACCGCCGTGCTGGAGAGCTTTGCACAAGAGACCAAAGCCGTCGCCACCTTCTATCAGGTGTTCTACGACCGCGTCCCCGATCTGGCCGGGCTCGACTTCTGGACCGACACGTTTCGCGATGATGCCAGCTTTGGCGAGGCGCAACTGGCCACGGCGTTCTTTGCGGCGGGCGAGTTCGATCTGATCTATGGCGGGCTCGATACCCGCCCGGCGGTGCGCCAGATCTACGAGAACGTGCTCAACCGGGCCGCCGACCCGGAAGGCGAGAACTTCTGGGTCGATCAGATCGAAAGCGGTGCCTTCACGCTTAGAAACCTCGGTGCGGCCTTTTCCTTGTCCGAGGAGACGCGCGAGACCTTCGATCCGCTGCTCGACGGTTTTCTGCGGGATATCGGTAACGAACAAACGCCCGAGGACACGCTGTTCGATTACCTCTGAGGACAGCGCATCAACCGCCGCCTCGTGCTGTGCGGGGCGGCGGTTGAGTGCCCAACTCCCTATCTAGTAGGTGTATAGACCCAATACTCTATTGACAGTAGTAGACCCGGAATTCAGATTTAGCGGCCAGGGCAGGTACAACATATAGGAGCAACCATGTCCCCAACCGCCATTCCCCTGGCCCCTGAAGCACTGCGCGCCCTCGCCGCCATGCCGCGCCAGGAAGCCAGCCTGAAAGCACTCACCGCCGCCATCGCCCGCAGCGCCGAGCGCCGGCCCACGCCCGCGGCCCTGGGCGCTGCGTTGGATCGCTTGGTCGATGGCGGACTGTTGCAGCGGGTGTTCGGCGATACGCTGCCCGGGCCGCGGCGGGTGCGCGAGCGCTGCTATGCCTTTACCGAGGCCGGGCGTAGCGCGCTGGCGGGGCTGGGCGCTGTGGGGCCGGCGCTGTCGTAGGGCAGATCAGCGCCGCTCCGGGATCAGTCCGCGCGGGGCAAAGCGCAACACCAAAAGCAGCACCACGCCCATGGCCATGAGGCGGGTGTAGGCGGCGTTGTCGAGGAGATGGGCGCGCAGGGCGCTCTCGTCGCCGAGAACGGCGGTCAGCGTGTCGAGGGCAAAGGCGCCGAGCGGCTCGGTCTGGACCCAGAAGAACCAGATGACAAAGCCGCCGAGCACCGCCCCCCAGTTGTTGCCCGAGCCACCGACGATCACCATCACCCAGATGAGAAACGTAAAGCGCAGCGGCTGATAGCCCCCCGGCGTGAACTGGCCGTCCAGCGTCACCAGCATGGCCCCCGCCAGCCCGATCACCGCCGAGCCGAGCACGAAGGCTTCGCGGTGGCGCGCGGTGACGTCTTTGCCAAGCGCTGCGGCCGCCGCCTCGTTGTCGCGGATGGCGCGCATCATCCGCCCCCAGGGCGATCTGAGCGCGCGCTCAGCCAGCCAGAGGAGGACGGCGAGGACCACGACGAAAAGCCCGGCATAGGCCAGCTTGACCAGGATCGAGGCGGCCTCGGCCGGGGTCATGCCAAAGGCTGCAGCCTGCTCGATCACCCAAGGGCGCTGGGCCAGATCGACCTCGAAGGGCACAGGGCGGGGCAGCCCGGTGACGTTTTTGACGCCGCGGGCCAGCCAGTCCTCGTGTTTGATGACCGCCAGGATGATCTCGGCGATGCCGAGCGTGGCGATGGCCAAGTAGTCGGCGCGCAGGCCAAGGGCGATGCGCCCGATCAGGGCGGCGGCAGCGGCGGCGAGGGCCGCGCCCACAAACCACGAAAGCACGATGGGCAGGCCAAACCCGCCCAGATAGCCTGTGAGGGCCGGATCAACCGCCTCGATGGCATCGGTGGCAGGGACGTAGAGCGCGCTCGCCCCGGCATAGCCCATCAGTGCGAAGGCCAGTATGGTCGGCAGACGCCAGCGGCTGCCTTTAAGGCGCCGCGCGGCCACGATGGCGGCAACCGCAGCCACCACAGCGATGCCCGCCGCCCCCAGCACGCCGAGCCCGCCCGCAGCCCAAGCCTCGGGCACCGGGGGGGTGGCGACCAGCACCGCCGCGACCCCGCCAAGGGCCGCAAACCCCATGGTGCCCACGCTGAAGAGCCCCGCATAGCCCCACTGGATATTCACCCCCAGCGCCATGATCGCCGAGATCAGCCCGAGATTGACCAGCACCAGCGCCACCGACCACGACTGAAGCAGCCCAGTGAGCACCAGGAGCCCGGCCATGGCGGCGAACAGGAGCGGCGCGCGCAGGGCCGTCATGGCGCCGAGCCGCGGAAGAGGCCGGTCGGGCGCACCACCAGCACCACGACCAGGATGACGAAGGAGACGGCGAATTTGTAGTCGGTGGAGAGGAGTTGCATCAGGCCTTCGGGCGCCCAGTCCTCCGGTAGCAGATAGCCGAGGAAGCGCTTGTAGGCGAAGGTCAGGCCCAGTTCGGAAAAGGCGATGACATAGCCTCCGGCGATGGCGCCGAGGGGACTGCCGAGACCGCCCACGATGGCGGCGGCGAAGAGGGGCAAGAGGATCTGCAGGAAGACAAAGGGTTTGAAGCTTTTGTCGAGCCCGTAGAGCACACCCGCCAGGGTCGCCAGCGCCGCGGCCAGGATCCAGGCGGTGCGCACCACGCGGTCGGGGTCGATGCCGGAGAGGAGGGCGAGGGCCTCATTATCGGCATAGGCGCGCATGGCCTTGCCGGTGCGCGTGCGCGCGAGAAACCAAAAGAGCGCCGCCACCGCCACCACGGCGACCACGACAGTGAGGGCCTGGGTGGTTTTCAACGCCAGCCCCTGGTCGAGCCCGGACCAGTCGCGAAACTCACGCGCGCTGAAGACGAAGCGTTCGCCGTCGCTGAAGCGGCGGTCGTCGGGGCCGATGAGAAAGCGCACCAAGCCGTTGAAGACAAACATCACCCCGATGGAGGCCACCAGCAGGATGATCGGCGGCGCGCTCACGCGGCGGTAGTAGGCATAGACCACCCGGTCGGTGGCGAGCACGGCGCCGATGCAGGCCAGGATCCCGATGGGCAGCGCCAGCAGGGCGGTGGGCAGCGGGCCGAGGCCGATGCCTGCCGCCTGCAAGCCCCAGGTGGCGAAAATCGTGGCCAGGGTGCCAAAGGCCATGGTCTCGCCGTGGGCGAAGTTGGAGAAGCGCAGCACCGCATAGACCAGCGTGATGCCGAGCGCGCCCAGCGCCAGTTGTGAGCCATAGGCCAGTGCCGGCACGATCAGAAAATTGGCGAGCAGCACCAAAGCGTTGAGAGTATCGGTCATGCGCGCCCCTCAGCCGCCGAGGAAACTGCGGCGCACCACCGGATCGGCGAGCAGATCCTCGCCCGAGCCGGTGTGGCGGTTCTCGCCCTGGACGAGGACATAGCCGATATCGGCGATCTCCAGCGCTTGGGCGGCGTTTTGCTCGACCATCAGGATGGCGATGCCGGTGCGGCTGATCTCGACGATGCGGTCGAACAGCTCGTCCATCACGATGGGAGAGACACCGGCGGTGGGCTCGTCGAGCATGAGCACCTTGGGCTCGGTCATGAGCGCGCGCCCGACCGCGACCTGCTGGCGCTGGCCGCCTGAGAGCTCACCCGCCGGCTGACGGCGCTTTTCCTTGAGGACGGGAAAGAGCGCATAGACCTGCTCCATGGCCGGGCGCGGGTCGGTGTCGCGGATGAAGGCGCCGAGTTCGAGGTTTTCCTCGACGCTCATGGAGGGGAAGACGTTGCGGGTCTGGGGCACGAGCCCCATGCCGCGCAGCACGCGCTCTTGGGGTTTGAGGGCGGTGATGTCCTCTGAGCCGAGGCGCACGCTGCCGGTGCGCAGGCTCAGCATCCCAAAGAGGGCCTTCATGGCGGTGGATTTGCCGGCGCCGTTGGGCCCGACGACGACGGCGATCTCACCGGCCCTGACCGCAATCGAGCAGCCCTTGAGGATGTCAGTGCCGCCGTAGCCGCCATAAAGGCCCTCTCCGGCCAGGATCGGCTCGGCCTCGGGGGCGGGCTGAGGCAGTGCGCTCATGGCACGGCTTGCAAACTGGGCCGGGCATGGCGGCGCCCGCGGCCCAGATAGGCTTCGATGACGCGCTCATCGGCGCGCACGGCCTCGGCGCTGCCCTCGGCCAGGACCTTGCCCTCGGCCATCACGATCACCGGGTCGCAGAGGCGCGAGACAAACTCCATGTCGTGCTCGATCAGGCAGAAGGTGTAGCCGCGCTCAGTGTTGAGGCGGCGGATGGCGTCGCCGATCTTGGCCAAGAGCGTGCGATTGACGCCCGCGCCGACCTCATCGAGGAAGACGATGCGCGCCTCGGTCATCATGGTGCGCCCAAGTTCGAGGAGTTTCTTCTGCCCGCCCGAGAGGGTGGCGGCGGCGTCCTCAGCCACGTGGGTGAGGCCCAGGAAATCGAGCACCTCCTCGGCGCGCGCGCGGTTGGTGCGTTCCTCCATGCGCACGCGGGCGGGGCGGAACCAGGCATCGATCAGGCGCTCGCCCGATTGGGTGGGGGCTGCGGCCAGGAGGTTGTCGCGCACGCTGAGCGAGGCAAACTCGTGGGCGATCTGGAATGTGCGCAGTAGCCCGCGGGCATAGAGGGCGTGGGGCGGCAGCCCGGTGATGTCCTCGCCGTCGAGCAGCACGCGCCCCGAGGTCGGGCGCGTGTGGCCTGCGATGACGTTGAAGAGGCTCGACTTGCCGGCACCGTTCGGCCCGATCAGCCCGGTGATCGAGCCGGGCGCGATGGCGAGCGAGGCACCGTCGACGGCACGGATGCCGCCGAAGTGCAGGTGGAGGTCATCGACCTGGATCACTGGTTGACCTGGATCACGGGGTGGGCCTCACGCCTGGACGCGCCTCTGGGTGCGGATCAGCGAAAGCCCACGGTCTTGAGCGCGCCGTCGATCTCGATCTCGGCGAAGGAGCCCGCGCTCTCGCCGGGGCCGATCAGCTCAACCGCGGTGGCGCCCTGGTAGTCGATCTCGCCGCCATCGGCCAGGATGGTGAGCGCTTTGGCCAGTTCGCCCGGAAAGATCTGCTCGCCCGGCGCGTTGGCTACCGCCTCGATGGCGCCTTTGATGTCGGCGCTCTCGGTCGAGCCCGTGGCCTGCATGGCCAGCAGGATGAGGGCTGCAGCGTCGTAGGACTCAGCCGCATAGGGGCCGGGATTGAAGCCTGCCACCTTGGCCATATCGGCGAAGGTGGCCGCCCCAGGGCTGTCCGAGCCCGGGCGCACCCCGAAGGAGCCGTCGAGATCGGCGCCGATGGCCTCGATCAGACTGTCGCCGATCATGCCGTCGGGCAGCACGAAGGTCTCAAACGCCCCAGTGTCGAGCGCGCCCTGGATCACACCGCGCCCGCCCTGGTCGAGATAGCCCGCCACGATCAGCACCTCGCCCCCGGCTTGGGCCAGCGCACCCACTTCGGCAGCGTAGTCGGCCTTGCCGTCTTCATGGGCGGTGACGATGGTGATCTCGCCGCCGCGGGCCTCGAACGCGGCTTGGATGCTGTCGGCCAGACCCTTGCCGTAATCGTTGTTGGTGTAGGTCATGGCCGCCGAGGCGATGCCGCGCTCAGACAGCACCTGGGCCAGCACTTCGCCCTGGCGCGCATCGGAGGGGGCGGTGCGGAAGAACAGGCCGTCGTCCTCAATGGTGGTGAGCGCGGGCGAGGTGGCCGAGGGCGAGATCATCACGGTGCCGGTGGCCTTGGCGACGTTTTGCAAAATGGCAGTGGTCACGCCCGAGCAATCGGCGCCGACGATCGCTTTGACGCCTTCTGCCGTGATCAGGCGCTCGGCGGCGGCATCGGTGCAGGTGCTGTCGCCGCGGATGGCGGCGATGGTCTGCCCGCCTGCGACGCCGCCTGCGCCGTTGATTTCGGTGATCGCCAGTTCGGCGCCGGCGGCCATGTCCGGGGTCAGCGACTCGATGGGGCCGGTGTAGCCAAAGACCACGCCAAGCGCGATGTCCTCAGCGGCGGCAGGGACGGCAAGGACGGGGGCGAGGCTCAACGTGAGGGCGCGGGCCAGGGCCTTGGTCATGGGTTCTCTCCGGGGTAGTTTTGGTGTTCGACTAAGTTGTAGCATTGTGTCGCAGACAGCCCAAGCGCTCAGAGGGTCTTTCCGGCAAGGGGCTGGTGGTACGCGTGGATCGCCTCTGCCATCGGGGGCTCTTACAACGCCCCCTTCGAGAGGCGCAGCGCGCAGTGTCTGGGGTCCGTCCAGCCAGGGCCGAGAGGGCCGGACCGGACATCAGCCTATGGCCTACCGCGATCAAAGCGGACTTTGCGGCGCAACCGAGCAGCAGCGCCCCACCTCGCGCCGCTGTCTGCCTATCGGCTGGGCAGATCGAAGGCGTTGCATTCCGTCTGCCCTTAAGACAGGCTTACAACGCTGTCCGCTCGATAAAAGAAGCTTGAAGAGGCAGCGAACCGACACGGAGACATCACCCATGACCCTTCGGCTCACCCTACTTGCGTTCGCCGCTGCGAGCCTCCTTGGCGCCGGCCTATCCGCGACCGCTCCCGCCCAGGCCCAGGAGATGAAGTTCTGGCGCATCGGCACCGGCGGCGCAGGCGGCACCTACTTTCCCATCGGCGGCCTGATCGCCAACGCCATCTCCAACCCGCCCGGCTCGCGCCCCTGCGACAAAGGCGGCTCCTGTGGCGTGCCGGGGCTCGTCGCCATCGCCGTCTCGACCAACGCCTCGGTGGCCAACGTCAACGCCATCGATGCAGGCCAGCTCGATGCAGGGCTCGCCGGTGCCCAGTCCGTCACCCAGGGCTTTGAAGGCCAGGGCAAGTTCGACGGCAACCCGCGCAAGAACATCCGCGTCATCGCCAATCTCTATCCGGAGGACATGCACCTCGTGACCCCCGAGGGCGTGACCCTCGACAGCCTCGCCGATCTGGCGGGGATGCGTGTGGGCGTGGCTGCAGCGGGCTCGGGCACCCAGGTCTCGGTGCGCATGATCCTGGAGCACTACGGCATCGAGGCCAACGAGTTTGAGCTTGGCCTCTCGCAATCGGCCCAGCGCCTGGCCGACGGCCAACTCGACGCCTTCTTCTACGCCGGCGGCACGCCCTTTGCGGCGCTGATCCAGCTTGGCTCGACCAAAGGCTTCGAGCTTTATACGTTCTCCGAGGAAGAGCGCACCGTCATCAACGGCATCATCCCCTATTATGTGCCGAGCATGATCCCCGCGGGCACCTATGAAAACATCGACTACGATGTGCCCACCGTGGCGGTGAACGGCCAGTTGATCACCTCGGTCGATCAGCCCGAGGACCTGATCTATGACATCACCAAAGCGCTCTGGAACGAGAACACCCGCAAGCTGCTCGACAAGGGCCATGCCAAGGGCGCTGCGATCCGGCCCGAGACGGCGCTGACCGGCGTGCTCATCCCGCTCCATCCGGGCGCCGAGCGCTTCTACAAGGAAGCCGGCCTCCTGGAGTGATCCAGGCGTGAGCCACCCGCGCCGTCCCAAGAGCGGGGCGGCGCACTGCCAGCCCACGCGAGGGAGCCCAAGGATGAGCCAGTTCGACGTTGAAAAGGCCGAGGCGCTGGAGCGGCGCTACGACACCGCCCTCCAGACCCGCCCCATCGCCCCCTGGCTCAGCCAGTTCGTCTATGTCTTCGCCATCGTCTTTGCCGGCTATCATTACTACACCGCAGGCTTTGGCACGCCGGTGGACTACTGGCACATGGGGCTGCATCTCTCGGGGCTGTGCATCCTGATTTTCATCGGCTTTCCCGCACGCCGCGCCCCGGCGGGCGATCAAGTGCCAGGCGCCGCCTGGTACCGCATCGGCCAAGTGCCGCTCTGGGACTGGGGCTTGATGGCGGTGGGCATCGCCTCGGCGCTCTATATCGGCTTTACCTGGTACGAGATCCGCTTCAGCCTGCTGGGCTTTGAGGTGTTTCTGCCCGATCAGGTGATGCGCCAGGGCAATCCGGCGACCATCGACATCATCTTCGGCACCGCCCTCATCATCGTGCTGCTGGAGGCGGTGCGGCGCACGCTCGGTATCGTGGTGCCGATCATCATCGGCGTCTTCACCTGCTATGCGGTGTTCGGGCCTTACTTGCCGCTCCAGATCCTGATGCACCCCGGTATCACCTGGCCCCAGTTCATCAACAACATGTACTTCCCCGCCGAGGGCATCTTCGGGGTAACGCTCTGGATCGTCTCGACGGTGGTGTTTCACTTCGTGCTGTTTGGCGTGCTCGCCCAGCGCATGGGGCTTGGCCAGTTCTTCGTCGATATCGCCGCTGTGATCGCCGGGCGCTACACCGGGGGGCTGGCCAAAGTCTCGGTGGTCTCCTCGGCGTTTTTCGGCACCATCTCAGGCTCCTCCATCGCCAACACGGTCTCCACCGGCTCACTCACCATCCCCAACATGAAGCGCATGGGCTATCCGGGACACTTAGCAGGCGGTGTCGAGGCGGCGGCCTCAGCGGGCGGGCAGATCACGCCGCCGATCATGGGGGCGGCAGCCTTTGTCATGGCCGAGTTTCTGGAGGTCCCCTATACCACCGTGGTGCTCGCCGCCCTGGTGCCGGCGGCCATGCATTATATCGGCGTGCTCTCCATCGTGCATTTCCAGGCCCGCAGGCTCGGCCTCCAAGGCATGCCCGCCGACACCATCCCGCTGCTCTGGACGGTGCTGAAGCGCGGCTGGCCGACGGCGGTGCCGCTTGTGGTGCTGGTCTATGTGCTGTTCTCGGGCTATTCGCCCAATATGGCGGCGTTCTGGGGGATCACCTCGGCCCTGGCGGTGGGCTTTCTCAACCCCATGCACCGCATCACGATACGCGATGTGGCCGACGGCTGTGTCATGGGGGTCAAGTATGCGCTCGCCGTGGGCGCGGTCTGTGCGGCCATCGGGATCGTGGTGGGTGTGGTCAATTCCACCGGGCTCGGCTTTCGGCTCGGCTTCATGGTGACCAACAGCGCGCGCACGCTGGCCGAGGGCATCCAGCCCGCCATCGCCGCCATTCCGCTCATGGACTTCTCACTCGATGCGATCACGCTGCTCCTCAGCCTCATCCTGATCGCCGTCACCTGTATCCTGATGGGCGCGGGGCTGCCGACTACGGCGCTCTACATCATGCTCGCCACCGTCGCCCAGCCCGCGCTCGGCAATCTGGGCGTGCCGCCCATCGCCTCGCACCTCTTCGTGCTCTATTACGGCGTCATCTCCGAAATCACGCCCCCCGTTTGCGCCTCCGCCTATGCAGCCGCCGGGATCGCAGGCGCCAATCCGTTTCGCACCGGGCTCTCGGCCTTTTCGCTCGGCATCGCCAAACTGCTCGTGCCCATGGTCTTCGTCTATTCGCCGGCCATGCTGATCGTGGTCGATGATTTCACCTGGAGCGCCTTCCTGGCCACCACCCTCACCTGCGGGATCGGCGTCTTCATGCTCGCGACCTCGGTGGCGGGCTTTTTCCTCGCGCCCATGCCGGGGGTGGTGCGCGCGGCCATGGCGCTGGCGGGGGTGCTGATGGTGGCGCCTGGCATGACCTCCGATCTCTATGCAGCCCTCGTGCTGGTGCCGGTCATGGCCCAACAGGTGCTGCGCCGACGGCGCGAACGGGCCGCCCTGGTCGAGGCTTGAGCGCATGGGCACGGAGATCCTGATCATCGGCGGCGGGCTGCTCGGCGCCAGTATCGCCTACGGGCTCGCCCGGCGCGGCAGGCAAGTGAGAATGCTCGACGAGGGCGACACCGCCTTTCGCGCCGCCCGCGGCAACTTTGGCCTGGTCTGGGTTCAAGGTAAGGGCGCGAGCCTCGCACCCTATGCCGCCTGGACCCAGACCTCGGCCCGCCTCTGGCCCGACTTCGCCGCCGAACTGTCCGAGAGCACCGGCACGCCGCTACACCTCGACCAGCCCGGCGGCATCCAGCTCTGCCTCTCCGAAGCCGAGTTCGACGCCCGCAGCCGCCAAATGGCCGCCTTAGCCGCCCAGGAGGGCAGCGCATTCCACTACGAGATGCTCGGGCGCAATGCGCTGGCCCGCCATCTGCCGGGCCTAGGGGCGGAGGTCGTCGGCGGCTCCTATTCGTCCCAGGACGGCCATGTCGATCCGCTGCGCCTTCTGCGCGCGTTGCACACCGGGTTCTGCCGCCTTGGCGGGCGCATCGAGACCGGCGCGCGCGTCGAGCGCCTCGCACGCGAGGGCCAGGGGTTTCGCGCCGAGACCACAGACACCACTTGGCAGGCCGACCGGGTGGTCCTGGCCGCGGGTCTCGGCAATGCGCACCTTGCCCCCATGCTGGGCATGCGCCAGCCGCTTCGCCCGCAAAAGGGCCAGGTGCTGGTGACGGAACGCGCCGAGCCGCTCCTGCCCCTGCCCACCACCCATGTGCGCCAGACGGGCGACGGCACCATCCTGCTGGGCGACAGCAAGGAGGACGCGGGCTTCGACATCTCCAGCAGCCCCGCCGTGCTGCGCAAGATCGCCGATCGCGCCCGGCGCAGCTTCCCGGCGCTGGCCCGCCTGCAGATCGTGCGCAGTTGGGCGGCGCTGCGCGTGATGACGCCAGATGGCCATCCGCTCTATGAGGCCAGCCAGAGCCATCCGGGCGCCTTTGCGGTAGCCTGCCACAGCGGCGTCACCCTGGCCGCAGTCCATGCCGAGCATCTGGCGGGCGAGATCGAGGCGGGGCGCCTCGGGCCGCTCAGCGCAGCGCTTGGCCCCGAAAGACTTCCCGAGAGGCTCGATGTTCAAGCGGCTTGAGGGGAGCGAGACCTCCATCATCATGCGCTTCGAGGGCCGCGAGATCCGCGCCCGCGCCGGCGAGAGCGTGGCCGCAGCCCTGCTAGCCGCCGGGATCGAGATCTGCCGCGACCACCCCAAGACCGGACTGCCCCGCGCACCGTTCTGCCTGATGGGCACCTGTTTCGAGTGTCTGGTCACCATCGACGGCCAGCCCAACCGCCAGGCCTGTCTGGTGCCTGCCGCGGACGGCCTGATAATCGAACGCGGCACGGGTGGCGCCCTGCCATGAGCGCCGCGCCCGATCTTCTGGCCCCCGATCTTTTGGTCATCGGAGCCGGGCCTGCCGGGCTCGCTGCAGCCGCGACGGCGGCAGAACAGGGCTTGCACGTCCTGCTGGTCGATGAGCAGGCCGCACCAGGCGGCCAATACTGGCGCGGGGTCGAGGCCGCGCCCGCCGCCCTCACCGCCGTGCTCGGACGCGACTACGCAGCAGGGCGCACAGCCATCGAGCGCCTACGCCGCTCCGGTGCAGCCCACGCCCCTGCCACCACCGTCTGGCATCTGGGCCGGGGCAGCGCCGGGCTGGAAGTGGGCCTTGCGAGCGGCACCCGCGCCCAGCTCGTCAGCCCCAAAGCGGTGCTCGTGGCCAGTGGCGCGCTGGAGCGGCCCTTTCCCGTCCCCGGCTGGGAGTTGCCCGGCGTCATGGGCGCGGGCGCGGCCCAGGCCCTGCTCAAGACCTCGGGCACCGCAGCCGAGGGCGCGGTCTTTGCCGGCACCGGGCCGCTTCTCTATCTGGTGGCCGCCCAGTATCTCGCCGCGGGCGTGCGCGTCAGAGCCTTGCTCGACACCACCCCTGCCGGAGCGCTCACCCAGGCGCTGCCCCATCTGCCGCGCGCACTGCGCCGGAGTGCCATGCTCTTGGAGGGGGCTGGCTGGCTGGCCGCCATTGCCCGGCGCACCCGGGTCGTGCGCGGTGTCGAGGCGCTGCGCATCGAGGGCACCGCCCACGCCGAGGCGATTGTCTGGCAGACCCGCCATACTGAAGGCCGGATTGAGAGCCCGCATATCTTCCTCCATCAAGGCGTCGTGCCCCAGACCAACCTGAGCATGGCCGCGGGCCTCACCCACGACTGGCACGAGGGCCAGCAGGCCTGGCACCCGCGCACCGATCCTTGGGGGGCTGCGAGCGTACCCGGTCTCTTCGTGGCGGGCGACGGCGCTGGGATCGACGGTGCGGCGGCGGCCACTGCTTCGGGCACCCTCGCCGCGTTGGAGATCTGTCACCAAGCAGGCCGGCTCGACCGCAGTGCCCGCGACGCCGCCGCCCGGCCCCATCGCCAGGCGCTCAAGCGCGAGCGTGCCCTGCGTCCCTTCCTCGATGCCCTGCACCGCCCTGCGCCCCAGTTCCTGGTGCCGCGCGCGCCCGAGACGCTGGTCTGCCGCTGCGAGGCGATCACGCGCGGCGCGCTGGAGGGGGCGCTTGCGCTCGGGCTCGACGGCCCCAACCAGTTGAAGAGTTTTTCGCGCGCAGGCATGGGCCCGTGTCAGGCGCGGCTTTGCGGGCTGACGCTGCAAGGGCTGATCGCCGAGCGAAGTGGGCGCTCCATGGCCGAGGTCGGCTATCTGCGCCTGCGCCCGCCGGTCAAGCCGCTCACGGTGGAGATGCTGGCCGATCTGGAGATCGCGCCTGCGCTGGAGGACACCGATGCCCTCTGAGCGCACGGCCGATGCAGTGGTAATCGGCGGCGGTATCCATGGCTGTGCCGCCGCGCTCAATCTGGCCCGGCAGGGCGTGCGCACGGTGGTCTTGGAGAAGGACCGCGTCGCGCGCCATGCCTCGGGCGTCAATGCGGGCGGTGTGCGCCGGCTCGGGCGGGCCACGGCGGAGGTGGCGCTCTCGGTCGCAGCCGCCCGGCTCTGGCGCGACATGCCCGCCCTAGTCGATGACGACTGCGGCTATGTGGAGAGCCGCTATCTCAAGGTTGCCTTCACCGAAGAGGCGCTGGAGGAGGCCGAGCGCCGCGTCGCCATCCTGCGCCAGCAGGGCTTTGCGCATGAGGAGGTCATTGGCCAGGACGCAGTGCGCCGCCTGCTGCCCGCCGCCAACCCAGCCATTCTAGGTGCCCTCCATGTGGCAGGCGACGGGGCAGCCCAGCCCTACCGCACCACCCAGGCCTTTCGCAGGCGTGCCGAGGCGCTCGGCGCGCGTATCCAGGAGGCCAGCCCCGTCACCGGACTCACCCGGCGCGGGACGGACTGGCGCGTCGAGATGCCGGGCGGCGCCCTGACCGCGCCGATCCTGGTCAACACCGCCGGCGCCTGGGGCGCACGCATCGCCGCCCTGACCGGCGAGACCATCCCGCTAGAGGCCCATGCGCCCATGCTGGCCGTCACCCAACCCGTTGCGCCCTTCGTGGACGCCGTGGTCGGCCTCCTCGACGGCGCGCTGTCGCTCAAGCAATACGCCAACGGCACGGTGTTGCTGGGCGGGGGCGTGCGTGGGCGCGCCTACCCCGACGAAAACGCCACCGAGCTTGATCTCAAAGGGGTGGGGCGCTTCCTGAGCGCGGCCTTTCGCGTGTTCCCGCATCTACGCAACGCCCCGATCAACCGCCTCTGGGCCGGCATCGAAGGCTACACCCCCGATGGTCTGCCGGTGATCGGACGCGGCCATGCCGAGGGGGTGGTGCATGCCTTCGGCTTTTCGGCCCATGGCTTCCAGCTCGCCCCCGCTGCAGGCCAAGTGGTGGCCGATCTCGCCATGGGCTGCGCTCCTGCCATCGATGTGACCGCCTTCGCGCCCGGTCGTTTCACCCACACCTACCATTCCATCCGCCAAGACAGCGCCAACGCAAGAGCCGCCGCCACATGACCGAGACCCTGCTGCCGAGCGACCCTGCCCTGCTCTCGCGCCCCTTCTGGTGGAACGCAGCGCCCCCCGACGACACCCCCGCCCCGGCGCTGGAGGCCGCGTGCGACATCGCCATCGTCGGCGCCGGCTACACCGGGCTGGCTGCCGCCTTGGTGCTGGCGCGGGCTGGGCGCTCGGTGCAGGTGTTCGACCGCCAGCGCCCGGGCGAGGGCGCCTCGACGCGCAACGGCGGCATCACCAGCGGCTCGCTGCGCATCGGCCTCAAGCGCATGATCGAGACCCAAGGCGAGGCCCGCGCGCTCACCGTCCACGGCGAGGGCGTGCGTGCGCGGGCCGATCTCTACCGCTTCATCGAGGAAGAGGCGATCGAGTGCGATCTCCAACGGGCGGGGCGTTTTACCGGCGCCACCAACCCCCAAGCCTTGGAGGCCCAGGCGCGCGAGGCCGAAGCGCTCAACCGCCACTTCGATTTGGGCGCCACCATGCTCTCGCGCACTGAGGCCCATAATGAAGTGGCCAGCGATCTCTACCAGGGCGGCATGCTACGCCCCGACATCGGCCATCTGCATCCGGGCAAGCTCCACCGCGGTTTGCTTGCCCGCGCGCGTGCTGCTGGGGTGCGGGTGCTGGGGCAGACGCCAGTCGAGCGCATCGCGCGCGAGGGTGCGGGGTTTTCCCTCACGACCACCGCCGGGGCACTTCGCGCTGGCCAAGTCCTGATGGCCACCAACGGCTACACCGATGGGGTGAGCGCCTGGCTGTGCCGCCGCCTGGTGCCGGTGACCAGCCGCATCGTCGTGACCGAGGAACTCTCGCCCAATCTGATGGGCGCGCTGATCCCCAAGGGCCGCGCTGTGGGCGAGACCCGCAAGCTCTACCGCTACTACCGCCCCTCCCCCGATGGCAAACGCCTGGTGATCGGTGCGCGCGAGCGTGCCTTTACCCGCGATCCCGCTCGCAATGCCGAACACCTCCGCCAGGGGCTGGCCGGTATCTTCCCGGAGTTGGCCAAGGTGGGGATCGCCCAGTCCTGGAACGGCTATGTCGCCTTTTCGCGCGATATGGTGCCACGGCTGTTCGAGCACGACGGGGTACTGCATGCGTGCGGCTTTTGCGGCTCGGGCGTGGTCTGGGCGCGCTGGCTCGGTGAGCGGGCAGCCTATCGCATGCTCGGCCAAGCGGAGGCTGCGGCAACGGCCTTTTTCGGCCCCCCGCCCGCTGCAGTGCCGCTCTATGACGGGCGGCCGTGGTTTTTGCCCTTTGCGGTGGCGGCCTATGCGCTCCAGGATCGCGGCGTGTTGGGCAGCCGTAACCGCCGGGCCTGAGCAAAACCTCTGCCATGGGCGGCTCTGCCGTGTGGATTGCGTCCAGCGTGTCCTGTTATGGGAACTATGCCCACGTCGTTTGAAGCCCGCTCCAGAGGACAGCGACCACCGATGGCGAGCAAGACAGCGCTCACCCTGGCAAACCTAAAGGCGCTCGGTGCCGATAAACTCGCCCGCCTCGTGCTGGACGAGACCGAGGCCAATCCCGCCTTCAAGCGCCAGGCCAAAGCGGCACTGGCGGGGCTGGCCGGCCCCGAGGCGGTGGCAAAGATCATCGATCGGCGCTTGGCCGGGCTGGAGCGGGCCAAGAGTTTCATCGACTGGCACAAGGCCCGCGCCTTTCGCGATGATCTGCAAAGCCTGGTCGACACTATCCAGGCCGAGTTGGCCGAGCCTGCCCCGGCGCTGGCTGCCGACCGGCTGCTGCGCTTTATCGCGACCCATGAGGCGGTGTTCGAGCGCATCGACGACTCAAACGGCTCTGTCCAGGACGTCTACTATCGAGCCATTGAGGCCATCGGACCAGCCACCGAACGCCTGGACCCAGAGGAGGCCGCGCTGCTGCCCGAACGGATCATGGCAGCCCTGGGCGAGACCTCGCACGGCTATCTCGTCGAGGTAACCGAGGCCGTGGCCACGCCTTTGCCCCAAGCCGTGCTCGATGCCTGGAGCCGCGAACTCGCAACCCGCATCGAGCAGCGCACCGAGGAGGAGCGCTCTCGGACCACGCCGCGCTGGCACTACTCCATGACCGTTCAGTGGCGTAAGATGCGCCAGATCATCGCCGGCGTGCGCGGCGATCTCGATCTGCTCCTCCGCCTTGAGCGCGAAAAGCCCGCCCATATGCGCGACACGGCGGGGGTTGCCGCCCGCCTCCTCGATGCCGGCCGCGCGGACGAGGCGTTGGAGTGGGTGTCTGCGCCGCGCATGCGCCCTGGCTGGAGCGAGCCCGAGCAGCCGAGTGCGGCCCATCTGCTGCTCCAAGCCCGCATCCTGCGCGCGCTCGATCGCGGCCCTGAGGCCAACGAACTGCTGTGGCAGGGTTTTGCCAAGACGCTGGATCACGAGCTGCTGCGCGCACATCTGAAGGCTCTGCCCGATTTCGAGGATATCGAGGCCGAGGAGCGCGCCCTTGCGCTGGCCTGCGCGTATTCCGAGCCGCTGACGGCGCTCGAATTCCTGGTCGAGTGGCCGCGTCTCGACCGGGCGGCGGGCGTGGTCGTGACGCACCGGACACGCTGGGACGGCAGCGATTGGTATGTCCTGCCCCAGATCGCCGAGGCGCTCGCCCACGAGCATCCCCTGGCCGCGACCATCCTCTACCGCGCGCTACTCGACAGTATTCTCGACAAGGCGCGCTCAAAAGCCTACGGCCACGGCGCGCGGTATCTGGCGAGCCTCAAGCGCTTGGCGCCAACGGCTGAGCAGGATCCGCACTGGCCCACAGATCTGCAAAGCCACGCCGAGTACGAGGCTGGGCTCAAGGCCGCACACGGGCGAAAGTCGGGCTTTTGGCACAAGGCTGGCGCCGCCTGAGAGAGCCAACACGGCCAAAAGCAGGCCCAAGCCCGCCTTGACGCGCACCCACCTTCGCGCGACATCCCAGCCATGGCAGCCCCCCCGATCCTGACCCTCTCCGAGATTGCGCTCACCTTTGGCGGCAAACCGCTGTTTGCGGGCGTCGAGTGCACTGTGGGCCCGGGCGAACGCCTGGCTGTGGTCGGGCGCAACGGCTCGGGCAAATCGACGCTGATGAAGGTGATGGCGGGGCTGGTCGCCCCCGACACCGGCACGCGTTTTATCAAACCCGGCGAGGCGGTGGCCTATCTGCCCCAGGATCCCGACCCGACAGGCCATGCCACGCTCGGTGATTACGCCGCAGCCGACCTCGACGTGTCTGAGCGCTGGCGGGCCGAGGCCGCCATGGAGGGCCTCAAGGTCCGCGCGGGAGCCGATCCTGCCACCGCCTCCGGGGGCGAGCGCCGCCGCGCAGCGCTGGCGCGCCTTATCGCGGGCGAGCCCGATCTCATGCTGCTCGACGAGCCCACCAACCACCTCGACATCCAGGCCATCGAGTGGCTGGAGGAGTATCTGGCCGCGACCAAGGCGGGCTTTGCCCTGATCTCGCACGACCGGGCCTTTCTCTCGCGCCTCACACGGGCCACGCTCTGGGTCGACCGCGGCGAGGTGCGCCGCTCGCCGGAGGGGTTTGCGGGCTTTGAGGCCTGGCGCGACAAGGCGCTCGAAGAGGAGGCAGCTCAGCGCCACAAGCTCGACCGGCTGATCAAGGAGGAGGCGCGCTGGGCGGTCGAGGGCATCTCGGCGCGGCGCAAACGCAACCAGGGCCGGGTGCGTCGTCTCGCGGCACTCCGCCAAGAGCGGCGCGAGCAGATCTCGGTCACCGGCACGGCGGCCATGGCGCTGGAGGGTGGCCCCAAAACCGGCAAGCGCGTCATCGAGGCGCTGGACATCGCCAAGCACTACGACGGGCGCGCCATCGTCTCGGACTTTTCGCTGCGCATTGCCCGCGGCGAGCGTATCGCCTTGGTCGGCCCCAACGGGGTGGGCAAGACCACGCTGCTAAAACTCCTGATCGGCGAGACCGCGCCCGATGCGGGCGAGGTGCGCCTCGGCGCCAACGTCGAGATGGCGCTCTTCGATCAAAACCGCGACCAGCTCGACCCGAGCGCCACGCTCTGGGAGACGCTGACAGGCGACGCCGATCTCGGCATCTCGGGCAAGGGCGATCAGATCCTGGTGCGCGGGCGGCCCAAGCATGTGGTGGGCTATCTCAAGGAGTTTCTCTTTGACGAGCGCCAGGCCCGCGGGCCGGTTTCCATGCTCTCTGGCGGCGAGCGCGCACGGCTGCTCCTGGCCAAGATCATGGCACGGCCCTGCAATCTCCTGGTGCTCGACGAGCCAACCAACGATCTCGATGTGGAGACGCTCGATCTCCTCCAGGAGTTGATCGGCGAGTTCGACGGCACGGTACTGCTTGTGAGCCACGACCGCGATTTTCTCGACCGGGTGGCCTCGACCACGGTGGCCATGGAGGGGGGCGGCCGGGCGGTGGTCTATGCCGGCGGCTGGTCGGATTACCGGGCACAGCGGGGGGAGGTGGCGCCTGTGGCTGCGCCTTCGCCCCGCAAAGCAGCGCCCGCGGGCACGCCCAAGCCGCGTGGGGAGGCCAAGAAGCTCAGCTTCAAACACGCCAAGCGTCTCGAAGACCTCCCCGCCGAGATCGAGCGCCTGGAGGCCGAGATCGCCAAACTGGAGGGCCTCCTGGCCGACCCCGATCTATACGCCCGCGCACCGGACAAATTCGCCAAGGCCACCAAGGCGCTGGCTGAGCGCCAGGACAAACTCGCAAGCGCCG
>JBCDHK010000002.1:0-34867 GCA_038750185.1 Pseudomonadota bacterium | reverse complement strand
GTTTATTGAGCAGCAGCTTGACGCCGGTGCCCGCATGGCGCTGCCAGTCGAAGTCCGCCGCCATGGCGCGGGTGGCGGCGCTGTTGAGCAACACGCCCGCCGTGCTGGCGGTGACGCCCAGTGCACCGAGGCCGCGCAACAGGGCGCGCCGGTCCATCTGGCCGCGCAAGAAGGCGTCGATCAGGTCTTTTTCCTTGTCGTACATGGTGTTCCTCCCGGTTGTTGTTTTTTGTTGTTCACCCTGCCGCGGCAGGCGGGGGCTCCGCCAATTCCGCCGCCAGGTGGCGTCCCGTGCGCTCATCGACGATCAAGCCGCTGAGCAGACCGCTCTTGAGGGCCGCGCGTAGCGCCGCCGCCTTGCGCTCGCCCCCGGCAATGGCCACCACCGTGCGCCCGGCAAGAGCCGAGAGCGGCGGCGCCATCACGCGCCCATCATAGGGGGTGGCCAGGGGCTGGCCGTCGCTGTCCAGAAACTGGCCCAAGATCTCGGCCACAGCCCCGGCGCGGCGCAAGTCCTCCAGGGCATCGGGGCTGGCGGGGCTTGTCGGCGCAGCCGGATCGAGATCGCCGATGCCCACCACCACCAACGAGGCGCGCTCGATCAACTCCATGGTGCCCGCCAGCCCCGATTGGGCGAGCAGAATGCGTTTGTCCTCAGGCGCATCGACAAACAGCGGCACGGGCATCAGATAGGCCTCGGCGCCGGTCTTTTGCGCGATGGCGTGGACCACGTCGTGGGGGTTGGTCGCGCCCGAGCGCGTCAGCCCGCCCAGCATGGAGACGATGCGCGTCTCCCGCGCACGGCAACGCCCCATCGCCGCGACCGAGGCCGCTAGCGTGCGGCCATGGCCAAGCCCGATGACCGCGTGCTCGCCCGAGACCACCGCGTGCATCAAGAGATCGGCGCCCAGCACACCGAGTGCGCGCAGGGGCAGCGGGCCGGCCTCGGGCGCCTCCAGCGCGACGCGGCAGTGGCTGAGGCCGTAGGCGCTAGCGAGGCGGCGCTCGATGGCCACGCAATCGGGGGCCTCCACATCGACGAAGATGCGCACCCGCCCCTCGCTTTGCGCGCGCGCGATGTAGCGGTGGGCGCGGGTGGTGGAGATATCGAGCCGGCGCGCGACCTCCTGTTGGGTCAGCCCGCCGATGAAGTGTAGCCAGGCGGCACGGGCGGCACGCTCGGCCTCCTGCGTGGCGGGCTCGCTCGGCCAGGTCTCGCGCTGTGCCGACGAGCGGAGTGGCCGTGCGAGACGGTTTTGGCTATCCTGGTGTTTCCTCGGCAGCACAGGGTAGACCCCTTGCATTTTTTTCCTGTGCCGGAGTTTTTTTCATAAAGGCCAGCAGGTCAAGCCTTTTCATTGGTTGCGCTGATGGGCAGGCCTAAGAAATATTCGCTGCACCGCAACAACAGCTTGAGCGCATTGGCTTTATGAGCGCTGCAACGCCAGGCGCGCGAAGGGCAGTCCTAAAAGCTCAAGCCCCGGGATCGCTCTCGGATTATGATGCAACTTCCGCAAGTGCGCCCTGATGCTCGGGAAACAGCCTGGCCAGTTCCGCCGGGGCGACGATGCCGCGCTCGGTCACAAAGGAGGTGACAAGGCGCGCGGGCGTGACGTCAAAGGCGGGATTGGCCGCGGGCGAGCCCGGATTGACACCGCGCACGCGCACAGCCTCACCCTCGTGCAGGCCAAGCACTTCTGTCACCTCGGTCTCGGCGCGCTCCTCGATCGGGATCTCGGCGCCCGAGGCCAGTGTCCAATCGATGGTGGGCGAGGGCAAGCAGACGTAAAACGGCACGCCGGTGTCAAAGGCCGCCAGCGCCTTCAAATAGGTGCCGATCTTGTTGGCCACATCGCCATTGGCGGTGGTGCGGTCGGTGCCGACCAGACACAGATCGACCGCACCTTGTTGCATCAGATGGCCGCCGGCATTGTCGACGATCACGGTGTGGGCGATGCCGGCCTTGTGCAATTCCCAAGCGGTCAGGTGGCTGCCCTGGTTGCGCGGGCGGGTCTCGTCGACAAAGACGTGGACGGGAATGCCCTCGGCCTCAGCCAGATAGATGGGCGCGGTGGCCGTGCCCCAATCGACGGTGGCCAGCCACCCGGCGTTGCAGTGGGTGAGCACGTTGACGGGCCCCGATTTGGCCTCAGCCGCCAAGCGGATCAGCGCCAACCCATGCTCGCCGATCTGACGGTTTTGCTCGGCGTCCTCATCGCAAAGCACGCCTGCGCGCGCCCAAGCTGCCTCGGCCCGTGCCGACGGCGCCAGGGGCCTCAGGTGGGCCAGCATGGCATCAAGCGCCCAGGCCAGATTGACCGCGGTCGGGCGCGTCGCCTTGAGGCGCTCGGCCGCAGCCGCCAAGCCCGCGTCGCTCGGATCGAGGCGCGCGGCCATCGCCAGCCCGTAGGCAGCGGTGGCCCCGATCAGAGGCGCACCGCGCACCAGCATGGCGGCAATGGCGTGGGCCGCATCGCGCTCCTCGCGCAGGCGCACAGTCTCAAAGGCAAAGGGCAGGCGGGTCTGATCGATGATACCGACCGAACCGTCGGCCTCGGGCCAGATCGTGCGCCAGGGGGTGCCGTCGACCAGCATGGGGGATCCTCCCGGTTGGCAATGCAATCGGGAGGACGCTAGCCAAACAACCCCGCCCCGCCAAGCCCCAAGCGCAGCCCTGCGCTCGGCTGTCTCATCTCCAGTGGCTGACCATGGTGCAGGCGATGTCGAAGGCCGCCCGTGTGGCGCCGAGATCGGCTCGGCCCTGCCCTGCGATATCGAAGGCCGTGCCGTGGGCGGGTGTGGCGACGGGAAACGGCAGCCCGCCCTGGACGGTGACGCCGCGGTCGAACCCCATCAGCTTGAGCGCGATCTGGCCTTGGTCGTGGTACATGGTCACCACCGCATCGAGCGCCCCGGCCTTGGCCTTGAGAAACACCGTGTCCGAGGGCCAGGGGCCATCGACGCCCAATTGCTCGGCGGCCAGGCGTTCGACGGCGGGGCGGATGGTCTCGATCTCTTCGCGCCCGAAGTTGCCGTTATCGCCCGCATGAGGGTTGAGCGCAGCCACGGCGATGCGTGGGCGGGCAAGGCCCGAGCGGCGCAGCGTGGTGTCGATCAGGCGCACGGCTTCTTCGACGCGCGTGCCGGTGATGGTCTCGGCCACGGCTTTGAGGGGGATGTGGCTGGTCACGCGGCTGGTCCAGATCCCATCGAGGGTGTTGAGTTCGGAGACATAGCCCGTGACGCCGAGATGGTCGGCCATGTGGTGAAGCTCGTCCTCGAAGCGGAGCCCTGCCGCGTGCATGGCCGCCTTGTTGAAGGGGCCGAATACGACCGCGTCGATGTGGCCGTCGCGGGCCAGATCGAGGGCACGGTCGAGGGTGGCCAGCACCGAGCGCCCCGAGGCGGCGTCGATCTCGGCGATCTGGATGGCGTCCTCGTCGATGGTGTGCATCTCGTGGAAGGCGAAGGCCGGGTCGTCGGTCCAGTCGCTCTCTGGGTCGCAGGGGGTGAGATCGAACTCGACCCCGGCTTGGGTTTGGCCGAGGGCAAAGACCGAGCGGTCGCCGATCAGCAGGATATCGGCGGCCTCGCGCGTGGCGGGCTCGGCGAGCAGTTTGGCGATCAGTTCGGGGCCGATCCCGGAAGGATCGCCCGGGATCAAGCCGATGCGCGGTTTCATGGGCGGGGCACCTCCGGCTGTGTAGCGCTGCGCTCGGCCAGCGCTTTGGCGATGTTGGTGTGGGTGGTAGCAAGATGGGTGCGCAGCGCCTGGGCGCAGCCTGTAGCGTCGCGCGCGGTGAAGGTGGTGGCGATCTCGTCGTGTTGGCGCAGTGTGCCCGCGCGGTCGGGACGGCGGCGCGAGGAGATGAAGCGCGCGCGCCAGAGGCGGGCGTTGTACTGGCGGTGGGTGGCGATCAGCGCCGGATTGGCGCTGGCCAGCACGATGGTGCGGTGAAATTCCATGTCGATCTCGAAAAACTCCAGCGGGTCGAGGCTGTCCGAGCCCTCGGCCATGGCCTGGCAGAGACGCGTGACCTCGCGGATGTCGCGCTCAGAGGCGGCTTCGCAGGCCAACTCGCCCGCCAGTGCCTCCAGGGCGCCGAGCACGGTGAGGGCGTGGCCCAGTTCGGCCAGCGTCGGATCGGCCACGCGCGGGCGGCGCGAGGCGGAGTATTCGATCAGGCCCTCCTGTTCGAGGATCGCCAGCGCCTGACGCAGCGGCGTGCGGCTGATGGCGAGCGCCTCGGCCACCTCGCGCTCGGAGATCGGCGCGCCAGGGGAGAGGCGTTCGAGCAGGATGGCCCGGCGCAGCGCCTCCGCCGCCTCTTCGGCCAGCGTGGTCGGCTGGAGGCTGCCCGCGGGGGCGAGCAGGCCTTGGAGGCGCGCCGTGCCGCTCACGGGCGTCTCATTCGACGATCTCGAAGTGCTGGCGGTGGTCATCGGTGATGGTCAGCCCCAGGCCCGGCGTGTCGGGCAGATCCAGGCTGCCGTCGGTGGCCACGGGCTCGCCCTCGAAGATGTAGTAGAACAGCTCATTGCCGATTTCGACGTCGTGCATGGGAAAGTACTCGGAGATCGGGCAGTTGGCGCTGGCCATGCTGAGGTGATAGTTGTGCATTTGGCCTGCATGCGGGATCACCGGCACTTGGTAGGCCTCGGCCAGGGCGTTGATCTTCTGGGCCTGGGTGATGCCGCCGACACGATTAGTATCGTACTGGATCACGCTGAGCGCGCCCAGATCGAGCAACTGGCGAAAGCCGAAGAGCGTAAACTCGTGCTCGCCGCCCGAGATCGGGATGGGGCCGCGGTTCAGCGCGGCGTAGCCGTGGATATCGTCGGCGATGACGGGCTCTTCCAGCCAGCGCGGCTCGAATTGCGCCAACTTGGGGACGATGCGTTTGGCGTAATCGAGCGTCCAGCCCATGTAGGCCTCCAGCATCAAGTCGCGGTCGGGGCCGATGACCTCGCGCACCGCAGCGACACGCTTGAGGTTTTCGCGCATGCCGGCGGGGCCGTCCTTGGGGCCATAGCCGAAACGCATCTTCATGGCGGTGTGGCCGGCGGCGACGGCGCGCTCGGCCTCGGCTTGCATGGCCTCAATGCTGTCGGCGTAGAGCTTTGAATAATAGACCGGGATCCGCGCCTTGGTGCGCCCGCCGAGCAGTTTATAGACCGGTTTTCCCACTAGCTTGCCCATCAGATCCCAGAGCGCGATGTCGATGGCGGAGATCGCCGTCATGCCCACCCCCTTGCGCCCCCAGGCGAGGGTGCGGCGGTACATCTTCTCCCAGAGATAGGCGTAATCAAACGGATCGGCGCCCATGACCAGCGGCGCGTAGTAGGTGTCGATGGCCTGCTTGACGAGCGGCGGACAAAGGGCTGCGTTGCCGATGCCCACTTCGCCGCTCTCGACCTCGATTTCGCAGGTCAGCCACTGGTGGAAGCGAAAGCTGCCCATGGCATCGCCTTGCTCGTGGAGCAGATCGGAGGCGTTGGTGCAGAAGTTGGCCTGGGGCGGCACCGTTGGCCCGGTCCAGTTCCAGACGCGTGTACGTACCTTGGTGATCCGGCTCATGGCTTACTCCCCGGTCGAGTTGAGCGGGCTGCGTTGGCGCAACAGCCGCCACAGCGTCGGTCCGAACAGCGCCAGCGCCGTCAGGATGAAAAACGTCAGCGCAATGGGGCGCGTGAACATCAGCCACCATTGCTCGTCGAGCATGACCATGGACTGGCCAAGGCGCTGCTCCAGCATGCCGCCGAGGATGAGGCCGATGGCCAGCGGTACCACGGAAAACCCATGGCGGCGCATGAAGTAGCCGAGCACCCCGGCGCCCAGCGCAATCCAGACATCGAGCATGGACTGATCGAGCGCATACGCGCCCACGATCGAGAACACGAAGACGCACGGCCAGAGGATCTGCACCGGGATCAGCGTGATGCGCGCAAACAGCTTGGCGCCGAAGAGGCCGATGCCAAAGAACAGCACGTTGACCAAGAGCATCGACCAGAAGATGGCAAAGGCAAACTCGGCCTGTTCGGTGAACATGGTCGGGCCTGGGCGCAGACCATGGACCATGAGCCCGGCCAGGATCACCGCGGCGGTCGGCGAGCCAGGGATGCCAAGCGCGAGCGTGGGCACCATGGCGCCGCCGGTTGCGGCGTTGTTGGCAGCCTCGGAGCCTGCGATGCCCTCGATGGCGCCTTTGCCGAATTCCTCGGGCGTCTTCGACCAGCGCCGCGCCTCGTTATAGCCGATCATCGAGGCCACGGTGGCGCCTTCGGCCGGCAGGATGCCGATAAAGGTGCCGATGCCCGACGAGCGCAGGATCGTCTTCCAGACGCGCGCATAATCGGCGCGGCTTGGCAGTTGGACGGCGGTCATGGCGATGCGTTGGCGCACCAGATGCAGCGCGTTGGATTGGACCAGCAACTCCGAGATGCCGAACACACCGATCATCACCGGCACAAAGCCGATCCCCTCGGACAACTCGCCATAGCCGAAGGTGAAACGCTCGACCGAGGTGAGCAGGTCGACACCCACCGTGGCCAGCAGCACGCCAAAAGCTCCCGAGATCAGGTTTTTGAGCGGCGAGCCGTCGCCGATGCTGGCCAGCATGGAGAGGCCGAAGAGGGTCAGTGCGAAATACTCAGGCGGGGCGAAGTTATAGGCCGCGCGGGCGAGCAAGGGCGCGGCCAGCATCAAGCAGATCACGCTGAAGATGCCGCCGAGGGTCGAGGACACCGCCGCGAGGCCGAGCGCGCGCCCTGCTTCGCCGCGCAGTGCCAGCGGGTAGCCGTCGAGGCAGGTGGTGGCGCTGGCCGAGGTGCCGGGCGTGTTGATCAGGATCGCCGTGATCGCGCCTGCAAAGGTGGCCGCGCAATAGATCGTGGTCAGCACGGCGATGGCGGCGACGGGCTCCATGGTGAGCGTAAACGGCAGCAGGAGGGCCGCGCCCGTGGTCGCGTTGAGGCCGGGCAGCGCACCGACCAGGACACCGCCCAGCGCCGCTGCGACTACCAGAAACAATAGCGACGGATCGGTGAGCGCCAGCGCGCCGGCAAAGAAAGCGTCCATCAGTCGTACCAGAGCGTGGTCAGGATACCGCGCGGGAAGCGGATCTCGAAGACGGTGTCGAAGAGTAGAAACACGGCAAAGGGCACGGCCAGCCCCACGAGCGCCAGCGCCGCCCAGCGCCGCTCACCCCAGGCAAAGGCGAGGCAAAGCGCGAAGACGCCGAGTGCCAGAAACAGATCGATCCCCATGAGCAGCGCAAACACCGCCATCAGCGCCAGCGTGAGATGGACGCTGGGGCGCAGCGGCTCAGGCGCCTTGTCGCGGTCGGTAAAGGGCAGCACGAGGGCGAGGCAGATCATCAGCCCAGCGATTAGCTGTGGGAAATCCGAGGGCTGGATGCCGCGCTTTAGGATCGGCGGCACGCGGTCAAACAGCGTGGACTGCCAGATCGCCAGGCCCGCGAAGACGACGATGACCAGCGGAGCCATCGCCTTGCGCAGCGTCAGGCGTGCTTTGGGGGTATGGGACATGGGGCCGCTCCGCCGTCAGGGCGCACCGGGCTCTCTACCCGGTGCGCCCGCAGGCTCACTCGATAAAGCCCAGTTCCTTGAGCGCGGACTGCATGTCGGCGACCATGGTGGCGAGCTGCTCGCCCCAGACGTCCGAGCCCGCGACCGAGGTGCCGTCCAGGCCGACCGAGGTCAAAAAGCCCTGATAGACGGTGTGGTTCATGGCTTTGAGCAGCGCGTCTTCGATCTCGCCTGCCACCGCATCGGGCACATCGGCGTGGACGACAAAGCCGCGCACGGTGGAAAAGCTCACCGGAATGCCCAGTTCCTTGGCCGTGGAGACATCGGGCAGTGCCGCCATGCGCTGGTCGGCCAAGACGACCACCGGGCAGACATCGCCGGCATCGATCTGCGAGCCCGCCTCGGCCAAGTTGAGCACCGCCACATCGACCGCACCGGCCACCAGTTGCGTCGCCAGTTCGCCGCCGCCGTCGAAGGGCACGATGCGCGGGGTGGCCAGGCCGCCGCGCTTGGTGAACATGAAGGCCGAGACGTCGTCGATGTTGCCGAGGTGCGTGGTGCCGTAGGTGAGCGGCTCGGTGCGCTGGGCCTCGACGAAGGCTTGGGCGCTCTCGTACACGCCACAGCGTGCCATCAGGATCTGCGGGTCGTCGGTGCCGCGGGCGATGGGGCGGACGTCGTCGAGCGTCATATCGGTCTTGCCCTTGGCCAGTTCGGCAGCGTGGCCGATGGTAAAGGTCAGGATCGAATGGCCGTCGGCGGGCACGCCCAGATAATAGTCCATGGCCACGGTGCCGCCGCCGCCCTTTTTGTTGAGCACCACCATGTCCTCGCCCAACTCGCGGCGCGCGCGCAGCATCATCATGCGCGTGGTGACGTCCGTGCCACCGCCGGCTCCGGCGTGGGTGACGACCTCGATGGTCTTGGAGGGATATTCTTCAGCCGGTGCAGCGGTGGCGATCAAGCTGGCCGCGCAGGCAGCAGCAAAGGCGAAGCGGTGCTTCGTCATGGGCGTCTCTCCCCTGGTGTGTCTGGCCGGTTGGCGGCCTGTTGGGCCTCGGGCGCGGGGGCGCGCACTGGACCGGTCACTGCGGATCTACCACAGAGCGATTTGGCGTCAAGGTATTTTGGTATGCCAAAATACCGAAATGAGTGAGTAGGTAGTCTGGCAGGCCCCCCACCTCCCCCTACGCGAATCGCCCGCCCCTGGCGTAGACAGGCTCGCAAGCGCACCCACGGAGCCCCCATGGCCGATCCCGACCAACCCTGGCCGCGCCTCGGCGTGGTCGTCGTCACCTACGCCGCTGCCGAGTTCATCGCCGAATGCCTCGAAAGCTTAGCGCGCACACGCTATCCGGACCTGCACATCGTCGTCGCCGACAACGCCTCCCCCGATGACACCTGTGCGAGTGTGCGCGCCTTCGCAGCTGGCACACGCGCGGCCGAGACCGCCGACTGGCCCGCCGAGGCCCAGGCCGAGCCCGCCGCCAAACCGCTGCCCCTCAGCGAGGCGCGCCCCGGCGAGGCCCCCATCCCGGCGCCGGGACAGGGCATGGCGCTCACACTGCTGGAGACCGGCGACAACCTGGGGTTTGCCGGGGGGGTCAATGCGGGGCTGCGTGTGCTCTATGCCGACGCTGGCTGTGATCTATTCTGGGTGCTCAATCCCGATACCGTGGTCGCGCCCGACGCGCCCTTTGCCTTGGCGCGCCGCGCTGGCGAGGTGGGGCGCTTTAGTGTGATCGGCGCGCGTACCCTCCTCTTGGAGGCCCCCGAGCGCCTCCACACCGACGGCGGGCGGTATCGGCGCTGGATGGGCTTTGCCAAGAGCGTCAATCTGGGGATGCCCGCCGCTGAGGCCACCATGCCCGAGCCCACCAGCCTCGACTACGTCTCGGGCGTCAGCATGCTGGCCAGCCGCGCCTTTCTAGAGCGTGCCGGCCCGATGGACGAAAGCTGGTTCCTCTATCACGAGGAAATCGACTGGCAGTTGCGCCGGGCCGATCTGCCCCTGGTGCTGGCGCCAGAGGCACGGCTTTGGCATCGCGCGGGCGCCAGTATCGGCAGCGCCAGCGTGGCGCGGGCTGCGGCGCCGTTCTCGGTGTACTTCCAGTACCGCAACCACCTGCGCTTTGCCCGGCGCTGGGCACCGGGCTGGCTGATCAGTGTCTATGTCTTTGCCTGGGTGCAGCTATTGCGCCGCTATGGGCGCCCGGCCACTTGGGGACAGCTCTCGGCGGCCTTGAGGGGCCTGCACCGCCTGCCCCCGCCCGCCGCCGTGCGCGCGCGCCTGCCCGAGCGGGTCTGGGCGCGCGTCTTCAGCCCGCCCATGGTGCCCGAGCCTTGGCCCGAGCCCGCCCCGCCCATCGCGTCCGCCCGGATCAGAGATCCAGGCTCTGCTCGACCTTCTTGACCTGGATGCGCGCCATGCCGAGGTTGGCGACTTTCTTGTCGAGGGCGACATAGAGAAATACGCTCGGCGTCTTAGCCAGCGGGCGGATCAGGTGGAACTGCTTGCCGAGAGTAATCAGGATGTCTTCGATGGCATCATCGAGGCCGAGCGCTTTGAGGACTTGGGCCTTGGAGCGCACCACTTCGGTATTGCCGGCGCTGGCGGCCTCCAGATCGATCATGCCCCCGCCCTCGGAGCCGATCATGAGCCCGGTCTCGCTATCGACGAGACAGGCGCCGATGAAGCCGTTGATATCGGTCAGGGCGGAAATGTCGGTTTGTGCCACGGTACTCTCCTCTTGCACGCGAGGCTTGGCCTCGTTGTCGTCTATCGATGGAATGGGCGCCGGGGCTGAAGCGGGTGCGCGCGCGGGTGGCGGCAGTCCCTCATCCCGGGCAGTGTCTTTGGCGGTGGTGTCCTCGATCTCCTCGGGACGGAGAATCTCCGCCAGCCGACGGGTAAAACGCTGCATCGCCTCGCCCTTGGCAGCGCCGATGCCGGTGCTGTCAAGCCCCGCCAGACGCGCCGGCGCCACGCCCTCCAGCCAAGGCAGGCGCGCCAAGCGCTCGGCCAGCGCCTCAGGGTTTTCGCGCCCGATCTGCTGGCGCGCCAGACGCAACGCCTCGTGCACCGGATCGGCAGGCGCCACCGCGCGATAGCGCGCGATCAGCCCGGCGCGGCGTGTGGTGATGGCAGCAACCGCCCCATCGAGGGCTTCTCTGAGCGCCGCCGCCCCGCTCGAATGCCAAAGCGCCTCGCCAATGCGCGCCCGGCGCGCCTCCAGCGTGGCGAGCACGACAATGGCGCGAAACCTGGCCCCAGTCTCCCGCACAACGCGCTCTCGCACCCGTGCCATCCCCTCAGCATCGAGGCGATCGGCCAAGGTGATCACCAGGATCGAGGCCGCTTGCAGCCGGGCCGGCAGACGCGCCCAGACCTGCGCTTCTGAGCGCCGCCACGCCTGGGTGGCGGGCGTACACCACACCACCATGTCGGCCTGTCCCGCGATACGGTGCAGCCGGTCGCCAGCGATCAACGGATCGGACAGCCCCGGCGTGTCGATGAATTCGGTCTTGCGCAAAAGATCGAGCGGCAGATCGAGGCGCACCATATCGGCGTCCTCGGGGCCGAGGGTGGCCACCCCCTGGGGCACGACCGGGCGCGGCGCTTGCCCTTCGTTAAACAGCGTTGCAGAGGGGGTCCGGCCATGGCGCAGCCAAAGCGAGGGGACCTGGGTCGCGGTGATCTGGGTGCGCGCGATATCGCGCCCGACCAGATGGTTGAGCAGGGTCGACTTGCCGGCGCTGAATTCGCCCATCAAGGCAATGCGCACCGGGCGCGCGGTGTGGCGTTGCAGCCGGGCGAGGACGGCTGGCGTTGCGCTGCGGCGTGCGCTGGGGCTGGCATCCTTCATGACGCGTGGCTCTTTGGCGCGCTTTCGGGGGCCGCTTCAGGACCACGCGCCGCCGCCTGAGCGGGATCGGGCGAGGCCTCGGCCAGCGTGTCGAAATGGGCGAGGATGGTCTCCAGCGCCTCCAGATCGGCCTCGGCTTGGCCCTCGGCACGGGGCACGATATCGCCATTGACAGCCACCAACACCGAGAGCGTCCCGGCGTGGCGCTTGATAAAGCGCTCTAGCACCGCCGTCGCGTCGTCGGTCAGGCGCGGCACTTCGCGCTCGCTCAGCGTGCGGATCATGGCCGAGACTTCTTCGGTAATCAGCGTGCGCAGGCGCTCGGTGCGCGTATCGCTGCGCCGCAAGAGCGTCAACAGCGCGCTCCACCACGGCGTCTTGAGATCGACAGCCAGCGTGGCGGTGAAGGCGATGGCCGGAGGCACTTCGGGTACGGGCGGGGCTTCGACGCTGAGGCCGGCGTAATCGGTCTTGAGCGCATCATAGAGGCCCTGAATGTCGCGCGCAGCGCGCTCCAGCAGGGCGTGCACGCGCTCGCTGTGGCGGCGCGAGAAGGTGCGGTAGTCCTCGCGGAGCATCTTGCGCAGCGCCTCGCTATCGACCTGCCAATTGGCGGCCTCCTTGGGCGCTTTGCGCAACACGTGTTCGAGCGCGGCACACTCGCCCTCGGCAAACCCGCTGGCGCTTTCGCGCAGCCGTGCGCGCAGGTCCGACCAGCCGGTGTAGAGGATGGCCTGCAAATCGCGGCGCAGCGCAGTCGAGAGCACATCGAGGCGACGCTCCAGCGTATCGCGGTCGATGGCGGCGGGCTTGCCTGCGGCTGCGGCCACGGCGAGGGCGCGCGCCTGGGCGGCCAGTCCTTGCCCCTCGCTGGCAACTGCTGCAAGACGCTTGCCGAGCGCGCCCTCGGCCAGACGATCAGCCAACGCCTGGCGCAACGCCGGCAGCCCAGAAGCCTGCCACGCGCCCTCGATGCTCGGCTCGGACTGGCCCAGCACCTCCTGGAGCGCGCGGGCGGAATGGGCGGGCAGCTCGTAGAGATCTTGCTTGAGCGCCGCCTCCGCCCAAAGCGCCGAGCCAAACAGCGGCGGGGCCGGCAGGCTGAGCCCGCAGCGCTTCAAGGTGTCGGCGATGCGCGCATTGATCTGCGCGCGGCGTCTCAGCGGATCGTCCAGCTCATCTAAGCGGTTGACGAACAACAGGACATCGTTGCGCTCCAGCGCGGTCAGGATGCGCAGGATGTCGACATCGGCGGTGGTCAGCGCCTGGTGGGCGCTCAGGACGACCAGACAGACCTCGCTGTCGGCCAGCGCGTTGAGCGTGATCTGCTCGCGCACCAGGAAGGGATCGTTGACACCGGGAGTATCGCGCAGCACCAACGGCACGGCAAAGCCGCCCTTGAGGTGGAGATCGGCGCTTTGGACCAGTTCGGCAAAGCGTCCGGCGCGCTTGGGCTTGGTGCCATCTGCGCTGGCGTCCTCATCGTCGGTGTCGTCGTCATGGCTGTCGCCGATACAGACGTAGCGTTCGAGCAGATCGGGGCGCAGCGTGTCGAAGCGGTGGCGGTTGCCGAGCAGCTTTTCAAAGTTGGCGCCGAGGCGGGCTTCGGTGCGCGCGCGCATGGCCTCGGCTTGTTGGCGCATGGTGTCGGTCTGATCGGGCAGGCCAAGACGCTCGGCGATCTCAGCCGCGCGCCCGCCCGTGCCCGAGAGCCTCTCCCAGCCCTCACGGTCATAGAAGCGAAACTCGGCACGCTCGGGGCGCTCGGGGCGGTCGCCGGCATCGAAGTGCAGCGAGGTCAGCACCGAAGTCCAGGGATTGACGTCGGTGGGCAGCAGGCCGGGCCGGGCGGCGAGGGCGTTGACCAGGGCGGTCTTGCCCGCCTTGACCTGGCCGATCAGGGTGACGGAGGCGGGTTTTTCCAGCGTGGTGATGTGATCGTCGGCTAGCCCGCCGACAACGCGCGGGCTGTAGGCGCGCAGGGCGGCCAGCGCATCGAGCACCTCTTGGCGGCGGCGTTCGAGTTTAGCAAAGGGATCGGGCGGGGCCTTTGCGGGCGCGGGATCGGTGGCGTCGGGGGGCGGTGCCTTGGGGGGCAGTGCTGCGGAGGGCTGGGCCTTGTCCGGGATGGGGGCATCCGAGCCGGCGGCGCCTTCTGTCGCACCCTGCGGTGTGGGCGCGGGGGGACCGGCTGCGGCTGCGGTGGTCTTGGGCGGCGCGGCGAGAGTGGGGGCGGATCGAGACGGGGATACGGACAGACCGGTCGACACGGGAGGTTTCTCCGTCTGGCCAAGAGACTGATGGACGCGACACCAAAGTTTGCAATTGGCGAAGAACTAGTGCGTCCTGCACAGATAGCTTTTTATTTCGCAGCCAACAGGCGTTCAAGCCAAAAAGCTGCCCTTTTCGATCTAGCGCTGACGTGCTCTCAGCCTAGCCCTCGCACCGGAGAGGCCCGCGCTCAGCGGGTCATGCGGATCGGGCGCCAGCGGTCGAGTTCAGTGTAATCGGAGAAAAACGCCACGAATTCCTCGCCATCGACCGGGTGATAACCGCGGGTCTTTGATTCGTAGTGGTAGAAGGCGATGTCGGGCGAATAGACCACCCGCTGGCCATGCCGGCGCGCATCCTGGCAATAGGCGACATCGGAAAAGGCCACCTTCATGCGATCGGCGTGAAAGCCACCGATCTCCTCAAACAACGCGCGCGGCGTGGCCAAAAAGGCGCCGGTGACGGCGTAAGCCTCGCGCGCAATGCGGGCGCGGTTGACGTAGAGGTGATCGTGAAACGCGCTCTCGGGATCCTGGCCGCGCAGATCGTGGAACAGGTTGGACCCAAGCCGCGAGACGCCGCAGTGCTGGATGGTGCCGTCTTCGAACAGAAGCCGCGCGCCAACCACGCCGATGCCGGGCTCGGAGAGGCGCTCCTGCAGCCGCCCGATCCAGGGGCCGAGCGGCTTCATATCGTTGTTAAGAAACAGCAGATGCTCGCGGGTCGCCGCCGCCGCACCGGTGTTGCACATCCCAGACCAATTGAACGCCTTGCGTTCGTAGAGCACGGTGGCATCGCGCCCGAGACGATCATAGAAATCGAGCGTGCGCAGATCAGTCGAGCCGTTGTCGACGATGACAATCTCGACGCCTTTGTGTTCGGGATCATCGAGCACGGCCTCGATCAGCGGCACGATGTACTGGGGGCTGTCCAGGTTGGGGATCACCAGCGAGAGCGAGGCGGCATCGCCTTTGGGCTCGGGGGGGGCGACACGCCGGCGCAGCCCGAAATCGAGGCGTGCCTGCAAGGCTTCGAGCGAGAGATCACCGCTTTCGCCGCCATCGAGCGCGATCTCGGCCACCGCGCCCACGGCATGGGTGAGGTCAAAGCCCGCGTCCTCGATCAGCGCATAAGGATCGAGGCGCTTGAGGGTCGCGGCCTTGGCGAAAAACGCCAGCGCCACGCGCAGATCGAAGGCGCGCTGGGCGACAATGTCGGTATCGGCCTGCCACATGCCGTCATAGATCCGGCTCTTGCGGCCCCCCGCGAAGCCAAGCGTAAAGTACTGATCACAGTGGGCAATCTCGGAGGCAGTAAACGACAGCGCACCGCGCAGCGCCTCCAGCGACGCCCCGTCGAGCACAGCCCCGTCACCATCCCCCGCCTGCTCGATCAGGAGCAGCGTATCAGCCTCGACGCTCAAGGGCGCCTTCACCGTCTTGCCAGCCCGCGTGCCCGCCACCACAGCCTCGGCAAAGCCCGCCCAGTCGTCGAAATAGGCCAGCCGCGCGTCCTTGCTGCCGACCACCAGATAGCCGTACTTCATCAGCGCACCCGCTGCGAGACGCGCAAGATCTCTTCGGACATGCGGTTCATCACGCTGGAGAGGCGCTCGGCGTAGGGCTCGTAGTCCTGATTGGCGGTGGTGAAGCCGCGCACGTATTTCATGCCCGAGGTCGGCCAGATCAGCGCAACCACATCGAACTTGGCCCGCGGCGTATGCTCGCCCAGCACGACCTCAAAGCCGAGCGTGTCGTAGAACTTGAGGTAGTCGCAGACCTCCGGGCGATAGAGGCGGCGGGTCTCCAGCGTCTCGATCTTACCGCCCTCGACCAGCCAGGCGATCTCGGGAAAACACTTGCGCCGGGCATCGAAGGCCCAGCCCGAGATCACGCCATTGCGGATGGCATCGACCTGGACCTGGATGTCGTCCGAGCGCGTGGTCTTCATGATCGAGGCGATGAATTGGAAGTGGCTCAGCACCTCCTGGACCGGCCCCTTGGCGCCCATCAGCGTCACGCTCTCGCCTTCCGTGGCGGCAAGCTGGGCAGTGAGATCGGCAATCACGCTCTCGCGCAACGAGGCCAGATCGCGGTTGAGGATCGCCGGCATGGCCGAATAGCCAAACCATTCGAGAAACGCTTCCTCGATCTTGAGCCAGTTGGACATGCTGTCCAGGCTTTCGGTGTTGCGCTCGATGATGCTGGGGGCGACGATCTCTTTGAACTCGCGCGTTGAGGTGCAGAAGTAGACCACGTCGATGGCCGTGGTGCAGCGCGCTTTGTCGGGGATCGCCACGGTGCGCCCGAACATGGCGCCCAGTACCTCGCGCTCGTCCGCGCTCAAGCTCTCAGGGATACTCACGTCAAAGCCTCCGTCAGATAGGTCCGCATACCCGCCCAGCTAAAGCGCGCGGCGTGTTCGATCGCTGAGACCGAGTACTCCTGGTAGCGCTTTTCGTCCTTGGTCATGGCCGCGATCGTGAGGGCCAAGTCCCCGATGGTGCGATAGTGCAATGCGCTGGTCTCCAGATGGGCCGAGACCGGCTTGGCCAGCCCGACCATGCCCACCGCCTGCGCCTCGACCAGCGGCAGGTTGAACCCCTCCCACTCGGAAAAGCTGACGAAAAAGCGGTTGGTCTGGAACATCTTGCGCTTTTGTACCGGGGTGAAGTTAACCGTGTACTGAATGCGCTCGCTGGCCTCGGGCAGCGCCCCCGAGAGCGCGCCCGCACACAGGATGCGAAACTTGGTGAGGTGCTCTGCCAGCGCCTCCTCCAGCTCGAACATCTGGTCGTAGCGCTTGTAGCGCGCTTCCATGCGCCCGATGCGCTGGAGGAGCAGGATCGAGGCGGTGGGGCCGGGGGAGGCGCGGCGCCTCTCGCGCACCTCATCAACCCAGGGCTCGACGCCGTTGAAGACGATGGGCGCGCGGGTGAGTTTGTCGGCGCGCTTGATATAGTCCGAGATCGCCACCACGCGCCCCGTGCCATCGAGGCGCGAGAGGGCGGCGAGGCGGTCGCGCTCGATGTTGCGCCGGATCTCAACCTCGCCGGGGAATAGCTCGGGCGGGGGCTCGCCGTGGTCCCAGAAGATCGCGCGGTCGCGGGCTTTGGGCTCGCGATCGATCCAGATGTAGAACGGCATCGAGTGGGCGATGATGGTATCGGGGCGCAGGAAGCGCAACAGGGCGTTGAAATCGTCCTGGCCGCCGATGGTGTAGAGATCGGGCGCGTCCTCGCCTAGGCCGGTGTCCATCGCACTGGTCATGCAGCAGATCGAGACGCGGTGGCCGAGTGCTTGCACCATCTCGACTTGGCGTTGTGCCACGGTGGCGACGCCGGCGCTAAAGGCATAGTGGGGCAGGCAAATCAGCACATGGCGGGCGTTGGGGGCGAGCGCCTTTGTGCCCGTTTGTTCGGCAGGTTTTTTGGCGGCGTCTTTGGCGGCCTGCTCAGCACTCTGCTCAGTGGGCTTCTCGGCAGCTTTCTTGCGCGAGACAGAGCGACGGGGCTTGGCGGGGGGCTTGCTGGGCGCCTTGGCGGGGGTCTCGGCCATGGTGGGGCGGATCAATCGGCGCCGACGTGCTTGAGACGGGTGTATTGTCCCGGTGTGATGAATTCCATAAGCGCCCCCCTGGTCTTGTCATCGAGGGAGATGTCGCAGAATTCGGCCAGCGCGTCGAGATAGGCATTTTGCTCGCGCAGACATTTTTCGTACGACAAATAGAGTTTTGGGCAATCGGCCTTCTCGGCGACGGCGATGGTCTTGCCATAGCGATGCCACGCCTCGCGCATCCCCTTCTCCAACGCCAGATCGTGGTGGCGCTTGAAGGCATTGGCCACGGCGAGGATGTCGCGAAATACGAAGATCAGATGCGGATTGACGATGGTATCGGCAATCTTGAAATAAAAATCGTGGGTGTGGGGGTATTTCCAGCCCCAAACATCGCGCTGGGTCGATTTCAGTTCGATCAGCCCGCGGATCGCCTCGACGGATTTGCCGTGAAAGTCACGGTCTTCATGCGAGAATTCGTCGACGTTGTCCCCGATATTGACGCCCATCAGCGATAAACAGCCGGCAACCAATGAGGTGCCGCCACGCGATACGCCCATGACGATGAAAGTTTTTTTCTGTCCCATGCCGCTTCTTCCTCCGCGGGCAGTCGTTATGGCCCGTTTGCCGAGCGATTTCCAGCCTAGTCGGCCAAGACCTATGGCCGAGCTGTTGTAGCGAAATGAGACCCGGAGTGCTCGGCCTGATATGAGTAGATGAGCGCTCTAGAACGGGGATGCGGCAGAGTGCAATGAAAAACCGCACGGCCCAACAGGGGCCGCAGCAGTTTTCCAGGCGGGTAGGCCTGCGCTGGCGCCCTCTCTCACCGTCTTCAAAGGGCCTCATCCTGGGGTGTGTCGTCTCGGGATGTCTCTCGGGGCCTCGTCTCGGTACCTGGCCTGGCGCACTCAGCTCGGCGGCTCGGCGATCTCGCGCAACTCGCGCCAGTCCTGACGCAGCGTGCGGCTTGGCCGGCGCGAGGGCGAGAATGCGGGGCGGCTCTCGGGGACCAAGCTGTCGATCCCCCGCGGTTTCGCCGTGTCATTGGCAAACAGCAACAACCCCCCCGGCGCCAGCGCCTTGCGCAGATCGCGCCAGAACGTCTCACTGGTGCGCGCGGGCAGATGGGCTGGATCGGCCACCGCCAGCGTCAGCTTGCCACCGACCTTTTCGATCGCCGCCAGCGCCTCGGAGGGCTTGGTGCCGGTGTGGATCACCTTGAACATGCGCTGTCCCAGGGTCTTGGCCAGCGCCTTATCGGGCGAGAGCACCACGGCCAGGCCCTTGCGGTGTGCGCGCCAATCATGGGCCAGGCGCTGGTAGGCGGTGCGCCCGAAGGCGGTCGAGCCACTCACCGAGCAGACCCCGCCCTCATCGATATCGGTCTGTTCGTGGGCGCCGAGGTTACAGGCTGCACGGCGGGAATCGGCGCGGGCATCGAGCAGCTTCTCAGCGCTCTCGCAAGTGAGGGGGTGGGCGACGGCGGTATGTTCGTCGAGCACCGCATCCAGGCGCGGCAGCGTGGCGGTGGTCAGCGAATAGACGCCATCGATCACGCCGATCTTCTGGCCCGCGCTCTCCAGGAAGTAGGAGTACTCCACGTCCATGCCGCCCTGGGGCAGGCGTTTGGAGAAGCCACCCACCTCGGCCACCACGCGCCGGCTGAGGATGAAGGTGCCGCCTTGGACGTGGCGGAACACGTGGTCGGGGTTGTCATGGGCAAACTCGGGATTGCGGAACTTCTCGAACTCGGGATGGCCGAGCAGCTCGCGCCCCAGCACGAAGCGCGGCATGTGGGTGAGGTAGCCGGCCATGGCCTGTTCGGGATGGGCGCGGGTGTGGCGCACCAGGGCGCGCTCCCAGCCGTGGCGGGTGACAAAGCCCTCCTTGGAGCAGACGTAGAGCGCCCAGTTGGCATCGCCCAGCGCCATGGCGGCGTTGGAGGCCGGGCCGCAGAGCACGTTGGCGCGCTTGAGGATCAGGCGCACGTTGTCATGCGCTTCGGCAAAGGCGGTGAGGCCTGCGCGAAACTCGGGCTCGGAGCCGTTATCGACGATGGTCAGCGTAAAGGGCGTGGCCGTGTGCGACATCAGCCGGTCGAGGATCTCGAAGGTCTCGGCACTGTCTTCGTACTTGGGCGTGTTGTAGGCCACCATGAAGATATCGAGACGGTTGTCGCGCCAGACATCGAGATAGCCGGCCATGGTCGCCTCGGTGCCGATGTGGCTGGCGAGAAAGCGCTTGGCCGCATCGAGCATGGCATCGCGCCGGGCTGGGCTCATCGCGGCGACGGTGCGGATGCCTTCAGCCAGCCCCTCGATATCGCCCGGCTCGGTCAGGATCGCCTCGATGCCGTTACACAGGTGATTGGGCACCGCCGAGATCGCCGAGGCCACCACAGGGCGCCCGGCGGCCATGGCCTCCAGGATGACAGTGGGAAAACCTTCGGTATCGCCGTTGGCCGCCACCACCGAGGGCACGACCACGCAATCGGCGGCGGCGATGGCCTCTGCCACGGCGTCCAAGCCGTCGAGGGCGCCATGCAGGGTGAGGTTGTCGAGCCCGGCCTCAGCCACGCGCGCGCGCACCTGCTCATCGAGCGGGCCATAGCCGTAGACGTCAAAGCGCACCGCCTCGCCCTTGAGGCGCACCGCCGCTTCGATCAGCTTGTCGATGCCCTTCTTCTCGACAAAGCGCCCGACAAAGGCGCACTGTAGCGGCCCTTCGCGCGTGGGCGGCAGCGCTGGCACGCCCTCGAACACGCCCAGATCACAGGCCTGGAAGGTGAAGAAGATCTTATGGCGCGGCACGCCGCGGCTTTCCAAGAATTCGCGGTGGAAATCGCCATGCACGAACAGGCGCTGGCAGAGTGGATCGGCCACGATCTCGTCGATGCGATTTCGCGGGATGTTGTTGTGGTGGAAGATGTCCACGGCGTGGGCGAAGACGGTAAAGGGCAGTCCTGTCTGGCGTGCAGCGGGCCAGGCCAGCAGCGTCGCGCCCGGATAGGCGAAGTGGCAGTGGATCAGGGTGCGCTCGTGCTCGACGAGCAGGCGCGCCAGTTCGTCGGCGTCCTCGACGCGGTGGGCGTCGATGGGAAAGTCGAGATCGGCGCTGCGGTCGGGGTCGATCTTGAAGTAGACCTTGACGTCCTGGCCATGGCGCACGAGCCAGCGCAGCTCCTCCATGACAAAGGTTTGCGAGCGCGCCGGGAAGTCCCAGATGACATAGGCCAGGCGCAGTGGCACCAGCCCGTGGCGGATGCGCTCCATGGCGTGGCGGGCCAGCACGTAGTGACGGTTTTTCGACAGCGGCACGGTGCGGGTGATGTTGCCGAGGCCCTTTTCGTCGAGGTAGTAGTCGACACCCACATGGGGGACGAAGGCGGGCGGGTAAAACCGGGTGGCCCGCAGAACAAAATCCCAGTCCACCAAGCGTTTAAGCGCCTCGTCGAAGAGCCCCGACTGCTTGTGCACCAGCGCGCGGTGGACGAAGACGTTGAGGTCGATGAAGTTGGTGTGGAGCAGCGACTGGCGGTCGTAGGGCGTGGCGCGCACCACCGAGCGCCCGGTGTCCTTGTCGTGCGATTGCAGTGCGGCGTAGGCGGTCATCACTTCGTCGGACTCGGCAAAGAGCCCGGCCATGACCAAAAGGAAATCCGGGCGCCAGACGTTGTCGCTGTCGAGATAGGCGATCAGATCGCCGGTGGCCGCCTTGAGGCCAGCATTGCGCGCCGCACTCACCCCGGCGTGTTCATTTTGGATCACCACAACCTGGCCGCGCGCGATCTCATTGGCGAAGGTCTTCTCAATGACCGCGACGCTGTCGTCCTCCGAGCCGTCATCGACCACCAGGATTTCGCTCGGCGGATAGGTCTGGGCCAGGGCCGAGTTGATCGCCTCGGCCACGGTGGCCTCGCGGTTCCAGGTCGGCACCACCACCGAGACCTTGAGCGGGTTCTCGGCTAAGGCGGCGCTGGCCAGGGTGCGCACCTCCTCAGGCAGAGTATCGCTGGCCTTGGCCGGGTCTTGGCCGAGCGCCTTCAGGATGGCGCTGTTCTCCTGCCAGGGTTTGGCCATATCGGGGCCGACGGCGGGATCGTCGAGAAAAGCGCAGTGCGCCGCGCTGCGCGGGGGCGGTGTGCTAGGCGCAGTGGCGACGCCCGCAGCACGGCCGGTATGGATGTAGTGCAGCAGCGGATTGACCGCCGGGTCGGCGGCCTCGGCCACGGTGCGCCGGTAAAAGGCCATGGAGAAGTTGGGGCTGGGGTTGCGGTCTTCCTTCCAGCCGTGGCGGCAGAAGTGGGCGAGCGGATCCATGCGCGCCACGCGCACATCCGGGTTGGTGGCGAGGTAGAACGCCCCGTCGAACAGCCCCGAGGCGCGCACATCGGCGATGCCGTCGTCATCGGGGCGAGCGAGGGCAACGGGGTGGATCTCGGTATCGGGGCGCGCTAAGGCCGCCGCCTCGGCAATGGAGGGCGCCCCCGGCACCGGTTGCCAGGCCCGGCCCTCGGCTTGGCCGTGGATGGCGAAGTGGAGCAGCGCGTCGTGGCCGCCAGCGCCCACATCGGCGTTCTTGTCGCAATAATAGCCGGTATCGAAGCCGGGGCCGGGCGTGCGGCGCAACCGGGCGCCAAAGCGCACGTAGTGCTCGGTCGGGTCGATCTCGGAGACCTCGATGTCCGGATAGCGTGCGGCGTACCAGTCCGGGTCGAACAGCGGCGCCTCGTCGATGGTGCGCAGCGCCTCACTGAGGCGATCCTCGGAGCGGCGCATGGCGTCGGCATCCGGGTTGGCGTTGCGCCAGAATTTGACGAGTTGCCCGATCTCGCGCCAGCGCGCCTCCAGCTCACCGGCCACGCTGCGTAGGCGCTTGACCAGATCGTCGCGCTCGGCGGTGCGCGCGGCGGTCTCTAGGCGGGCGTGCTCGGCGGCGCGTAGGGCGTCCTCGCGCGCGGCCTCAGCGGCGGCTTTCTCGGCGCGCGCGGCCTCGCTGGCACGGCGCAGAGTATCGAGTTCGCCCGCGCGGGCTGCGGTATTGGCCTCATGGGCGCGGCGCAGACGATCGAGATCGGCCTGAGCGGCGCTGAGCGCACTGGCAAGGCGTGCCACCTCGGCCTCGGCTGCCGCAGAGGCGGCGGGATCGGGCTGAACGGGCAGGGGCTGGGTAGGCGCGGGTTCGGGCACGGGCACCGGCTGGGCGGCGGCGGGCAGGCGGGGGCTTGCGATCAGCGCCTCGGTGCGCTCGCGCAACTCAGCACGCGCCTCCTCGCGCAACTGAACCATCAGATCGGCGCGCGCGCGCTCGGTGGTGAGGGTCGCCTCGGCTGCGGCCAGGGCCTGATCGCGTGTGCTGAGTTTGGCCTCGGCCTCGGCCAGCGCCGCGCGCAGGCGCTCAGCCTCGGCCTGGGCCGTGGCCGCGCCACCTTGGAGTGCCGCCAGATGCGCCCGCGCCGTCTCAGCCTCCTGTGCATCGGCAACAGCGCGCCCAAGACGCTCGAACGTCTCGCGCACGGCACGGCGCGCTAGCGGGTGGGCCTCGGCCTCCAACAACGAGCGCAGCGCCTCGCTTTGAACCGGCCCCGGCGCCACAACCGTCAGTCCACCGCCCTGGACAAAGTTGAAGTGGGGGTGGGCCGCCGTGAGCGCTGCCATCGCCTCTCCACCGGCGCCCGGCGTGCCCGGCGGGCAGCCACGCACCAACACCACGCCGCGCTCGGAGAGGCGGTCAAGCCACGCAGGCAGCGCCGGCAGCACCGCCTCCAGCGCCGCCGCGCCATCGATGTGGAGCAGATCGAGCGCCAGTCCGGGGTCGAAAGCCGCAGGCGTGGCTGCAGCCAGGGGCGTGCGCGTCAGCCGCGAAAACCCGCCATAGCGCCCATCATGCCAGGCGCTGGTCTCGGACCAGGCGCCGTCGTCCTCCCAGGCGCCGAAGGCCCGCGCCTCGGTTGGCAGGCTGAGGCGTTCGATGGCCTGACAAAAACCATAGTACGCCGTGCCGGGGGCGCTGCCCAGTTCGGCAAAGCCGCGCGGCTGATGGGCTTCGGCCAGCCAGAAGGCGAACGGCAGATGTTCCAGCCAGGGCGAGGGCGCCAGATGGCCGGGGCGCTCGGGGCGCAAAAACATGGCTCGCAGCGACAGCGGCCGGACCAGGCGCTCGGGCTGGGCCAGCGCGGTGGAGGGGGCCTGGCCATTGCCGACACCGTTGCCCTCTGGGTTGCCCTCTGGCGTCTCGCGCTCTGTGGTGGCGCCCGTGGTGGCATTCGTGGCGGCAGCGGTGGCCGTGGCGGTGCTCGTGGATGTGCGCGCGCCCTTCTGCGTGGCGGACTGGGATCTGGAGGGGCTCATGTCGGCTCCGTCTGGTGTTGTCTTCGTACGCAGCAACTCGAATACCGTGCACGATGGCGGCTGTCGCCTAAAACCTTGCTCCGGCACGGCACCGATGAGTCCACCGGCACGCTTGGTTAGAGCAACGACATTGCGAACTGGTTTATATTGCAGTGCGGCATAAAATTTATCAATCGCAATAAGTGCCTGATGACATTGATGTGCACTGCCTGAGACAACAAAAAACGGCCCCTCCTGCAGAAGGGACCGCTTTGGGCATCGCAAAACTTACGCCGATGCGACGGCTACGCTACGCGAGGGTACGGCTGTTTTGCACAATCCGCCACGCTCACGAGAGTGATACCACGATTGGTGCATGACTTACAACTGATGGATGGATTTTTACCATACGATACAACCATTTATCTTACTTGATAGCAATTTCGCAACTAAAAGCTGTGTCTAGCCAGCCCCCACTGCAAACCGCACTGCGCAGCGCAACGCCGCCTTGCCAAACTGCCGCATGGACAGGCCGAGCTGCCACTCTGCGGGAGAATCGCTCACGCCTGCACAGCGCCCACAACACCGGTGCCGTCGTCCGCGATGGCGTTGCCCAAGAGGTCATGGCCATAGGGCGCCAAACCCGCCGGGATCGCCGGCAGCGCATGGCCCGCCCCCGGGGCATAATCGCCCCCGCCGGCCCCCGTGCCGTCGAACGAGGCATCGTCGGCCCAGCGCGGGTCCAAGGGCGCGCCGCTCGATCCGCCCACATCGCCCAAGGCGCCGATCTCGCCCACCCAGTTGCCTGCACCGAAGCCGCCGCCGTCGTTGCCACCCGAGAGATAGGCATTGGCGCGGTAGCCCACCTTGAACGCCACCGGCCAATTGCCCGTCAGATTGGCATCGGTGCCGAAGGTGTCGGTCTTGACGTTGTAAAACCGATACACCCCAAAGCGCGAGCGCCCCGATTTGGCCACGGTCGCCGTGCCGGTGTCCTGGTAGAGAAAGTTCACCCGAGCGCCTACCACCGTGTTGCAGAACAGATTGAGGTTTTCGGCGGGCTCAACGCTGCCATCGCCGTGGATCTTCATGGCGGGGCTGGTGTCGCCGCTTGTGGTCTCGACGATGTTGCCAACAAAGGCGACCCCGCGTGGGCCGATGGTGAGGCCGGCGGTGCTGAGGTTGATCCCCTGGGCTTTGCTCATCACGTTCCAGCCAAAGAACGTGCCCGCCATGGCCGGGCGCGTGCTGCCTTGATCCTCGATCACGGCCCAGACGTCGCTATCGCGGCAGCCAACTGCGTGGTAGGTCTGGCGGTCGAAACTGCCGTTGGCTGAGCCGATGGCGATCACCGCCTTGTAGGCCGAGCTAAAGCGGATCGCTTGGCCCAGATCATCGCCTGGGCAATCGATCAGCCAAGTCCGCCCGGTGCGATAGCAAAACGTCTTACTGCCAGCGCCTTGGCCGTTGTTGTCAAAGCGGCAGTTCTCAAACACCAGCATGTTCTCGCCACCGAGCCCCGCGGCGCTGTCGAACACCGCAAGGTTGCCCGCTGCCATGCGGCGCAGCGTGATGTTGCGGAACTTCACCTTGGGGGGCAGGGTGTAGGTCGTGTTGGCGCTGCCCACTTGATAGACGGTGGTATCGCGCGCGCCAGCGTCTGCGGCCTCGACGATCAGCGGCCAGTCACCCACGCCGACGGAGTAGAAAGACGCGTGGGCATGGTCCCCCGCCACCAGCCGCACCACGCCCGCCGAGGCATCGTTGCGGCTATAGGTCGTGTTGTTGTGTGCCTGGAGCGCGGCGGCGGCGGCGGGAAGGGTGGCAAAGGGCGCGGCGGCAGCGGTGGCGGGGGTGGCGTGGGCTACGCCGGTGCCGTCGTCGCCCAGCGCGGCGTCCACATAGGCGTAGGCCGCGCCGTAGCTGCCCGTGCGGTCGTTGAGCACCTTGAGCACGCTCAGATTGGGCGAGGGGTAGGTGTCGGCGTCGGTCGAGACGGTAAAGGCCGTGCCCACCCAGGGAAAGATCGTGGCGTCGATGGTGATCTCTGCCCCTGCTGTCAGCGCCGAGAAGTCCAGATCGGCGGCAAAGTGCGGCACGGTGAGCCCCGATCCGGCGTAGGTGATCGTCGAGAGGGCCGAGACGGTGGCCGTTACGGTATTGGTTCCGTCGCTGGCAGAAAAGCGCACCGCGGCCACGGGGCGTCCTTGGCGGGCGTGGGCGTGGGCCACGGCCAGGCGCAGGGTGTAGGTCGAGCCCGTACTGATATCGCGGTCGTGATTGAGCCAGAGCGCTTGGGGCTGGGGATAGGCCCGGGTCGAGGTGTTGGGGGCTGTCGTGCCGAGCAGCGTGTCGTTTTGGTAGACGAACTCGGCCAGGGCGGTCTCGTCGGTCGAGAGCGTGGCGTGGTTGGGATAGGGCTGGCGCACGCGCGCCATGATCTCCACCAGATCATCGACAGTTGTGGCAGCGCCGGTGCCATCATAGCCCTGACGGCGCACCGAGACATACTGCGGCGTGCCCACGGGATCGAAGGTGGGCGGGCTGGCAAACGTTGCGCGCCAGCCGTCTGCCAGGATGGCGGTGACGCCGGGGTCGGTGGCGAGGGTGGCGCCGCCTGGGGTTGGATGGTGGGGTTTGCGAGCAAGCAGGCCAAGGGATGCGGACATGATCGGAGTTCCTCTGGGTTGGAGGGGCCGTCCCTCAGGCCGGGTGGCACAGGAGGGACATGCGCCACGGCAAAGGCGCGGCGTGGCGGGAGGGGCTCATGGGGGTCACCGGGCCTGGCGCCACGGCAGGGGTGCAGACGATGCTCTGAAGAGGGCGGGGCTCTGAAGAGGGCGGGGCTCTGAAGAGGGCGGGGCTCTGGAGAGGGCAGGGCTCTGGAGAGGGAGGGGCGCCCAGGGCTTCAAACCCCCGACACTGCAGGAATGCGCCACCGCAAGACCCCGCCACCACTGGGCCACCACTGGAGCTTAGGGCTGCAAGGCTGTGACTGAGGGCTAAAATTTTTCATAAAATCGTTTACTTGTGGTTAACCGCGTTGCCTTCTGGTGCCAGCAATGGCCTTTGCTTGAAGGCGGCGGCGATGTCGGCTAGACCGAGGGCACGCCGTGCGCGGCCAGACATAGGTCAGGCCGTTCGGGCCGCTGCGAAGGCACCCGGCCAAGCCGGCGCGGCGTATCAGAAGTGACGAGAGCGGTTCGATGCAGCAGCGCCTTACTATCGGTCTTCTGTGGCACTCGACCCACTCGGCCAATCTGGGCGTCGGTGCGTTGACGCTTGGCCATCTGGCGCTGCTCGATCGCTTGACCGAACGCCTTGGCATTGTGCCGCGCTACGTCGTGCTTGGCGCGCGCGATCCTGTGCCCGATTACATCGTGCGCGAGGACGTCGAGACCGTCGCCATTCCGGATCGCCAGATGCTGCGCCCGATCGGCGGGCTGGGTGCGGCGCTGCGCCCTTGTGACGTGGTGCTCGACATCGGGGCGGGCGACAGCTTTGCCGACATCTACGGCGTGCGCCGTTTCCTGCGCCTGACCGTGCCCAAGATCGCAGCACTGATGCTCAAGCGCCCCCTGGTGCTCGCCCCCCAGACCATCGGCCCGTTCGAGCGCCCCTGGGTGCGCCGCATGGCGGTCGCGACCATGGACCGCGCTGATCTGGTCGCCTCGCGCGATACCCGCTCGACCGACTATCTAAAGCACCTGGGCCACCGCGGCCCGGCCATCGAAGCCACTGATGTGGCGCTACTTTTGCCGCACACGCCACCGCCCAAGGCGCGCAAGGACCAGCGCATCCGCGTCGGGCTCAACGTCTCGGGGCTGCTGTTTGCCGGGGGCTACCATGGCGGCAATCAGTTTGGCTTGGCGCTGGATTATCCGAGCCTGATCCGCCACCTGCTCGCCAGCCTGACCGCCGACGAACGCATCGAAGTCCATCTCATCGGCCACGTCCTCGCCCCCTCCGGCGCCGTCGAGGACGACCACAACGTCTGCGAGCGCCTAGCGGGCGAGTTCCCCGGCACGATCTGCGCGCCGCGGTTTGCCGGCGGGCCCTCGGAGGCCAAGTCCTACATCGCCGGCATGGACGTCTTTGCGGGCGCGCGCATGCACGCCTGCATCGCCGCCTTTTCCACCGGCGTCGCCGTGGTGCCCATGGCCTACAGCCGCAAGTTCGCCGGATTGTTCGGCACGCTCGGCTACGATCTGGTCGCCGATCTCAAAGTCGAGGACGCGGCCTCGGTCGAGGCCAAGATCCTCGATGCCATCGAACGCCGCCAGACGCTGTCCAAGGCGGCGCGCGCAGGCACGGCGCGCGGGCTCAAACGCTTGGAGCGCTATGAGACTGCCCTGACGCCGATCCTGAAGGGCTGCGCGCGGTGAGCGCTTTGCCTGCCGTGGCGCGGGTGGCAGAGGGCCATCTGCCCATGGTGTGGCGCGTTGCATCGGTGCCGCGCCGCGCGGGCTATGCCCTAGCCAGGATCGCCACCTTGGTCGCCATGCTGGTGGCTTTGGCGGGGACCATGTCGCGCGCGGGCGAGACCTTGCACGTCGCCACGCCCTCGGCCCTGCGACAAGCACTGGCCGAGGCGCCAGGGGGCGCGGTGATCGCGCTCGCCCCCGGCCCTTACGGAGCGCTGCGTCTTACGCCCGAGACCGGTTGGCGTGACCGCGCGGGCGGGCTGACGCTGCGCTCAGTCGATCCGGCGCGCCCGGCACGGTTTTCGGCCATGCACCTCGATGGCGTCTCCCATCTTGCGCTGGAGGGCCTGCACTTCGCCCTCACCCCCGACGAGCCCCGCCCCGAGCGCGATCTCGACCGCCTGCGCCCCTTTCGCATCTTCAACAGCCGCGAGATCGCCATCCGCGGCGCGCATTTCAGCGGCGCGCGCCATCGCTATCCGGGGGCGTTTCATGTCGGCTTTGCCTATGGCATCGGCCTGCACATCTCGAAGGTGCAAGGGGTCGTCATCGAGGACAGCCTGTTCGAGATCCTCTGGCGCGGCGTGCTGTTCGATGGCAGCAGCGATATCGTGTTGCGCGCCAATGAGATCCGCGCCATCCGCTCCGACGGTTTCAACTTTGCCGCCGTGCAGCGCGTCACCATCGAGGACAACCACTTCCACAGCTTCGAGAGCCGCCCCGACTCGCCCGATCACCGCGACATGATCCAGTTCTGGACCGAGAACACCTCGACCCCGAGCACCGAGATCGTCATCCGCGACAACCTGCTCGACAGCGCCGGCGGCGTGTGGACCCAGTCGATCTTTTTGCGCAACGAGAAAGTCGACAAGGGCCAGGCTGGTGAGGAGATGTTCTACAAGAACATCCGCATCGAAGACAACCGCATCCACAACGCCCACCTGCACGGCATTTTCCTGGGCGAGACCCGCGGCCTGAGCGTGCGCAACAACACCCTGGTTCATAACCTCGACAGCTTGGACCTGGGCGAGGTCTCCGAGCCCGGCATCCAGATCGCGCCGCGCTCGGCGGATGTGGAGATCACCGGCAACATCGCGTTGTCGCTGCCCAAGAAGAGCGGGCAAGGCTGGCGTGTTGAGGGCAATCTGGTGCTCCAGAGCCGCGATCCGGGCGCGCCCTTGCACCAGCGCCATGTGTTTGTCGATCCAGCCGGGGCGCTGGCCAGCGAGGCGGCGCTGCAGATCTTGCCGAGCGGACCGGGTGCGGGCCTTGGCGCTGCCCTCAGCCGCTATGAGCCTGCCCCCGCGCGCCTGACAGCGCTGGTACGCGCCGAACCAGAGCCCGGTGGTGCGCCGGATACCTGGTCCTTCGATGCCCGCCTGAGCGCTGGTCCCAAAGGCCCCGTCCCCGACACCGCCGAAGCGCTCTGGGATCTGGGCGATGGCACCCAGGCCCAAGGCCTGCGCCTGCGCCACCGCTATGCCGAGCCCGGGCGCTATCGCATACGCCTCACCCTGCGCCATGGCGGCCAGGAAGCGCGCGCCGAGACGGTGGTCGAGGTTGACGCCGATCCGGCCATAGAGCCCCCCGGCACCGCACAGCCGTGACCTCGGACAACCCGGAGCGCGAGAGGCAGCAGCCAGCCCCCTCCCCTCCTCTGTTCGCCAATGCGGCAGTGCTCGGGCTCGGCCGCGCCGCCATCGCTTGCTTGCGCCTGGCCCGCACCATCGTGCTCGCCCGCCTGCTCGGCGTCGAGGACTACGGCATCGCCAGCCTGTTCGTCGTCGCTTTGGCGCTGGCCGATATGGTCGGCGATCTCGCCTTTGAGCGCCTGATCGTCCAGGACCGCGACGGTGACAGCCCCCGCTTCAACGCCGCCATCCAGAGCCTCACCCTGGTGCGCGGACTGGCCATGGCTGGGCTGATGCTGGTCCTGGCCGAGCCCTTCGCCGCAGCCCTCGGCCATCCCGAGATCGCCTGGGCGCTGCAGTTGTTTGCGCTTGTGCCGCTGCTGCGCGGGCTTGCCCATCTCGATGCCATGCGCGAGCAGCGCCGGATGCGCTTTGGGGTCTCGGTCACGGCCGAATTGAGCGGTATCGTGCTGGCGCTGGCGCTGGCTTGGCCGCTGGTCGCGGTGTTGGGCGACTGGCGAGTAATGCCGTGTCTGCTGGCGATCGAGATCGGTGTGCGGGTTGTGCTGAGCCATGCCCTGGCCGAGCGGCGCTATCGTCTTGGCTGGCAGGGCGGGGTGCTGGCGCGCGCGCTCAGTTTCGGCTGGCCGCTGCTCCTGAGCGGCATGATCGGCGTGACCATCCTTCAGGGCGACCGGGTGATCGTGGGCGCCTATTTCGGCGCGTTCGAGTTGGGGCTGTTCTCGGCGGCGCTGACGTTGGCCATGACGCCGTGTCTGCTCGCGGCCAACATCGCCCATGGGCTGACGCTGCCCTTGCTCTCGCGCGCGCAAGAGCGTGGGCGCCTGGCCGCGCCCGCCGCGCTGACGCTGGAGGGGTTGCAGGCCGTGGCGGCGCTGGCGCTCTTGGGGTTTGTGGTGCTCGGGCCGGGCCTTGTGCAGCTCCTATTCGGCGAGGCCTATGCCGGAGCGGCCACTCTGGTCGCCCTCCTTGGCGCGGCCTTTGCCTTGCGCTTGGCGCGGGCGGGGCCGACCACGGCGGCGATGGCCTTGGCCAACACGCGCGATCTGCTCTATGCCAACCTGCTGCGCCTGACGGCGTTGCCCCTGGCGGTGGCGGTGGCGGCTTCGACGGCCTCTGTCGAGGCGGTGGTGGCCATCGGTGTGGCCGCGGAGGCGGGGGCGTTGACGCTCTCGCGCCTGCTGCTTTGGCGGCATTGGCGCACAACGCCTGCCCTGGCAGCGGCCCTTGGATCGAGCCGGGCGGCGTTTGTGCTGAGCCTGCTTGGTGCGGGGTGTGTTTGCGCGGGCGCTTTGCTGGAGAGCGGGGGGCTCGACATCGCGGCGGCGGCCTTGCTGGGCCTGGCCGCTGCCGTTTGTCGCGGCTTTTGGCGGACCCTCTGGCGTGAGGCGTCCGGGCGGCTGCGTACCGCCCGGCGCCTTTGATCTCAGGCTACTTCAAGAGCGCATCGATCGAGTTCAGCTCGTCGTTGAGATAGGCGGCTTGGGCCTGCGAGCCGGCTTCCAGGTCCTTGGCTTCGAGCAATAGCTGATCGGCCTCGTTGGCGCCTTGGGGGCGCGAGCTTACCTGAACCACGGGCAGGCTGGTCGAGACCGGTGCTGCTGCCGGGGCCGGCGCTGCGCGGCGTGGCCGTGAGGTGGAGAGCAGCGAGCCAAAGACAAAGCCCTGGCGTCCGCCAAAGTTGATCTCGACCCAGCCCCGCCCCGGTGTGCCCGAGACCACGCCGACTGACTGCCCACTGGCCAGACCGCCGATCTTGGCGTTGTTTTGGCCAGGCCCCGAACGCACGTTGGACGAGCGCGTGGCATAGGCGGTCGACACCACCGGACCCGCAGCCACAAAGGCAGGGCCGCCCCCGCCCCCGGACGAACGGGTGCCACCGACAATGCGCGGCCTGTAGGCAGCCGAGCGCACCGCCACCTGGCCGGTGCCGATCTCACGGCTGCGCGCAAACGCTTCGCCGTAGATCTCGTTGCCGGCGGTGACATCGCCGACGACCTGGGCGATCAGCTCCTGATCCTGGCCGATGCGGCGGCGAATGTTCGCCAGTTCGCGCGCCTCTGCCGGGCCTTGGCCACCCGAGACGACACGCGCGCGCAGGCGCTGCAGCTGATCGAGACGGCAGCTATTGAGGCGGGTGACATCCGCCGTGACGGTGCGCACATAGCCGGTTGCGGTGCCGATGTCGCTGGAGATGGCGCGGCGTAGTTCGACGTTGTTGTCGGCCTGGGCGGCTTTGTTTTCATAGTAGCCCTTGGCCGCACCAGCCAGACCGCCCGCGATCACGCCGATGAGCAGCCCGACACCGACATCACCACCGCTTGCTGCGGCAATGCCTGCCCCCGCCACGGCGCCGGTCACGGCCCCAGTGGCGATGTTGGCGGTCAGGTTTTCGTTGTAGCGCTCGACGATGCGCGAGAGCCCCGCGCGCAGTGGCACACAGGTGTCGCCCGCCTCGTTGGTGACGGGCACGGCACAGCCTTGTACCACCACCGCCAGCACAGCGAACACGGCGACAGTGCGCCGGCACAGTCCGCCGAGAAGGGTGTTGAGGTTCATGATCGGTCTCCCCTTTTCTGTTCCTAAATCAGATATCGCGGTCGCTTTTGGCCGAAGGGTCGGCATAGGGGCCGCTGCCAAGTGGGTTTTCTCGCCGTTGGCGGCGTAGGTCGTAGGTGTCGTCGATCTCGGTGCGCCAGCGCTCCAGAGCATCCGGGGCCAGGTTTTCGCTGCGGTTCATCTCCTCGACGTGGGTTTGCAGGAGTGGCAGCAGGTCGTTGAGGCGTTCCAGATTGCGCGCCAACAGATCGGCTTCGAGATCGGCACCGACGCGGCGCAGGCGCGGCCAGAGATCGGTCGAGATGTCGGAGACGATGCCCACATACGAGCGGAATTCGTCCTCGACCACGGCCGAGACCTCGTCCTGGCGTTGTTCTAGGCTGGTCAGGCGCGCCTCCAGGGCGCTGCGGCGCGGATCGGTTGGGCTCAGATCGGCCAAAGCGCGGCGCACCCGGGTCAGTTCGGTGAGCGCAACCAAAACGGTGCGCCCGCGCAGGCGCAGGCCCTCAGCAACAGCAAGCGCCGTGATCATGCGCTCGCGCAACTCGGCTTCCTCAATGGCCAGCAGTGCGGCGTCGAGGTCGCTGGAGTACTCCGCCGGGTCATCGGCCTGCGCGCTCGCCACAGGCCAAAGCAGTGCGAACAGGGCCAGCCCCAAGCCCAGCAGGCGGCTCACTGGCTGACCTCGCGCTCGATATCGGCGAACATCTTATCGCGGTCGCCGCGGAAGCTGTCGATCTCGGCCAGCCAACCGCTGCGCAGGCGCTCATCGATGGCGCCCGAGCCTGCCGTAACTTGGCGCAGGTGATCGGTGAGTACGCCCATGGCTTGCTGCAGGCGCGGTGCGTCGCGGGTTGCGGCCCATTGGGTGGCGTCGTTGAGGGCGAGGCGGCGGCGTTCTTCGGGGGCCTCCAGAATGGCGGCGACGTTTTCGACGTAGGTGGTGAACATGGCGTTTACCTCGCGGGTACGCTCGTCGATTTTGGTGAGAAAGCCGGGCACGAGCGCGACGACGCGGGCGCGATTGGCGGGAGAGAGGCCCTCGTTGAACAGGTTTGAGTGGATCCTTTGCATGGCGCTGTAGACGTTTGCGCCCGTGCGATCGATGCCGAGAGAGAGGGTGATGGCGGCGATCATGCGCTCTTTCAGCGCGTCGCGGTCGGCTTGGACGCGCTCGGCTAGGTTCTGGCGCACCAGTTGCTCGGCCTCACCGATGAGAGCACGCGCTTCGGGCGGCAGATCGGCAGCTTGGGCGCGGGCGAGGAACTCCTCCATGGTCGGCACGGTGCCGGTGTCTGCGCGCGCGCTCTCGGTGCCAAGGGCGGCCACGGCGTCCTCGATGCGCTCGAACTGCTCTTCGTTGGCCAAGCCCTCCTTGTAGGGGCTGGTCTCGTCGACACCACCGACGAAATAGGGCGCAGCCAGCGCCAAGCGCGCGCCGACGGTGGCCGAGCGCACCTCGCCAGAGCCGTCAAACAAAGGCGCCTCCTGGCGATAGCCAAGCCCGATCAGCCCGTCCGAGGTTTGGGTCGAGCCACCGCGCACCACCGCCGCGCCCATCTGGCCTTTGAGGCCATCGGGGCGGGTGGGGCGAAATAGATCGAGCACCAGTTCCTCAGCATTGCCAAGCACATCATAGAGCCCGAGCGGATTGGGCGCGCGCTTGCCCACCCCTGCCACCATCACTTGGGGGGGCGAGAGGCCATCGATCTGGGCGATCTCGCGCAGCTCCGGCTCGATGCTCTCACCGTCGCGCTCGATGAGGTAGTAGGCGCGCGAGCGGGCCTCGCGGGTGACGTTGGCCCCGCCGCCCCGCGCGGCGTACTCCCATTCGGTGTCCGAGGGCAGGCGCACGAAACCGCTGCTGCCTTCGGACCAAGGCAACAGCGGGCGCGCGCCGTTCTCGACCAAGAGCGCATCGAAACCCACCAGCCAGAGCGTCATGGCGCGGGCGTAATCGACGGCATCGAACCAGGAGAGCCCTGTGGCGGGCAACACGTTGACCGGGCGCTGGGTGTCGCGCACCCAGGCGAGGTGTTCGCGGCAGACCGGGGCGTCGGGGCTTGCGGTCTCGGCCACGGGGCGGGCGAGCAGGCCTTGGTCGTGCAGGCGCCACTGGGCGGCGGTCAGTTCGTACTTGGCGATGTAGTAGTAGCTGACCAGCGTCCCGTCGCCTTCCTGGCGGAAGAAGCTGCCCGAAAGGGCGGCGGCGCGCGGGATCGAGCTGACCTTGTTGATGGTCGCGCGGGCGTTGGCGTTGGCATCGCCCAGATAGACCGTCTCATGGTCGAGCAGGTCCTGTACGCCGACATCGACCCGGCGAAACACCATGTTGTGCCCACAGGGCAGGGGCAGGGCCAGTTCGGCAGGCGCCTCGGCGGCGCTGAGGGCCTCGGCACAGGCCGGCGGCGGCGCACCGCGTGGGCGCTCGGGGTCTTCGAGGGCGGCCAGATAGGGCGCGGGATCGTCGTAATGGCAAAGCGCCACGTCCTGGGCGGCGGCTGTGGTGGCAGCGGACAAGGCAAGACAAGCCAACGCGGTGGCGGCTGAGAGGGCTCTAAGCATGTCGCAATTCCGTCGATGGCGATATTTTCAGGACTTGCGCCGCGGCAACGGCGCTGGCGAGGGCGGCAATCAGGGTGCTGGCGAGGGGCGCGGCGAGGG
>JBCDHK010000001.1:0-35248 GCA_038750185.1 Pseudomonadota bacterium | reverse complement strand
GCGAGGAAGCCGCCCGCGCTACAGAGCGCCTCGACGCTGCGCCACTGCCGCAAGGGGCGGTCATTGGCGGCGCTCCTTTTCGGCGGCATCGAGTTCGCGGCGCACGCGGGCGTTGGCGGCAAGACTGATCCAGAGCAACCCGCCCACGATGAGCGCCGTGGCGCCGTACGCGCCGAGCACGTATGGAAGATAGGGATCGCTCACGCCCCGGCAGCCCCTTGCGGCAGTGGCGCAGCGTCGAGGCGCTCTGTAGCGCGGGCGGCTTCCTCGCGCAGACGCCGCGCGCGCCGGGCGCGGATCTCGGTGCGGGTGCGCACCAGCAAGAGGGCGATGAACAGCACGTAGAAAGCGGCCATCATCACATAGAGCGGCAGCCGGAAGGCATCGTCGACCCGCTGCCCCGCTGCCACCGAGAGCGAGGCACCTTGGTGGAGCGTTGCCCAGAAGTTGACCGCATAGCGAGCGAGGAAGGCGAACACGACGCCAACCAAGCAGAGGATGGCCGTAAGATCGGAGGCTTGGTAGGGGTCTTCTATCGCCTCCCAGAGCGCCATGTAGCCGAGATAGAAAAAGAACATGATCAAGACGGCGGTCAGGCGCGCATCCCACACCCACCACGTCCCCCACATCGGCTGGCCCCAGACGGCGCCGGTGATCAGCGCGACGGCAGTGAAAGCGGCGCCGATGGGGGCTGCGGCCTTAGCGATGAGAAACGAGACCTGATGGCGGCGCACCAAGCCGATCAGCGAGGCCACGGCCATCAGCGCATAGGTGTTGATCGCCAGCATGGCGGCAGGAACGTGGATGAACAGGATCTTGACCGTCGAGCCCTGCTGGTAGTCGTCGGGCGTGGCAAGCAGCGACCAGGACAGGCCGAGCGCCAGCAGCCCACAGGCCGCGATCCAGACCGGGGCGAGCAGCCGGTCGGTCAGCCGCATGAACTCGGCCGGATTTGCAAAGCGCCAGATCGACATGTGTAGAGAGTAGGTCTGCCGGCAGGAGTTCGCAAGCGCCACTATAGTCGGCGCACTCAGGTGTGACCCGCGGTGGAGACAGCGCTCAACGCACGGGGCTCATAGGCTGAACTGCAGATCGCTCAGCCGCGCATAAAGCCCGCCCCCCGCGCGCAACTCCTCGTGGGTGCCGCTCTCGGCCACGCGCCCCTTGTCGAGGACGTGGATCACATCGGCATGGCGCACCGTGGCCAGGCGGTGGGCGATGACCAGTGTGGTGCGCCCTCTCATCAGCCGCTCCAGCGCCTCGCCCACCTTGGCCTCGGTCTCGGCATCGAGGGCGGAGGTGGGTTCGTCCAGCAGCAGGATCGGCGCCTGGCGCAGCATGGCCCGCGCGATGGCGATGCGCTGGCGCTCACCGCCCGAGAGCATGGCGCCGTTCTCGCCGATGGGCGCGTCGTAGCCTTGGGGGCGGGCCATGATGAACGCGTGCGCGTTGGCGGCCTTGGCGGCGGCGATCACTTCGTCGTCGCTGGCGCCGGTGCGGCCTAAGCGAATGTTGGAGGCGATGGTGCCCTCGAACAGATAGGCGTCCTGGCTGACATAGGCGACGTGTTCGCGCAGTGAGGCAAAGCGCAGTTGGCGCACGTCCTGGCCGTCGATGGAGACGATGCCCGATCGGGGATCGTAGAAGCGCTCGATCAGCGCAAAGACGGTGGACTTGCCCGCTCCCGAAGGCCCGACCAGCGCCGTCACTTTGCCCGCTGGTGCCTCGAAGCTGACATCGTCGAGCGCGGCGGCCTTGCCCGAATAGGCAAAGCGCACCCGGTCGAAGCGCACCATGCCGCCGTCGAGGTTGAGGGGCTTGGCATCGTCGACCTCCTCGATCTCGGGCTTCATGTCGAGCAGAGTATAGAGCATCTGCACGCCGACGAGGGCGGTGTTGAGTGCGATATTGAGCTTGGCCAGACGCTTGGCCGGCTCATAGGCCATGAGGAGCGCGGTGATGAACGAGAAGAACGCCCCCGCATCGCCGTCGCCTGCGATCACGCGCCAGCCGCCGTAGACGATCACCGCCGCGATGGCGAGCCCGCCGAAGGTCTCCATTAGCGGGTTGGTCAGGGCGCCGACTTGGGCGATGCGGTCAGCGCGCTCGCGCACACCCTCGACCGCCTCGTCCATATCGGCGCGCATCACCGGCTCCAGCCCGAACGCCTTGACCACGCGGGCACCTTGGGCGGTTTGCTGGATGGTGGTGACGATCTTAGCGATGGACTGCAACTCGGCCTTGGCGATGGCCTTGACGCGGCGCACCAGGATCCATTCGCCATAGGCGATGGGCGGGCCGACCAAGAGCGCGATCCCAGCCAACAGCGGATCCTGGACGATCATCACCACACCGAGCGCGATCAGCGTGAATAGATCGCGCCCCATGCTGGTCACGACGCCGTTGATGGCTTCGCGTGCGGCGCGGGCGCAATTGTTGAAGCGCATGGTCAGTTGGCCGGTGGTCAGCCGATCATAAAAGTCGAGCCGGTGGCGCTGGACATGATCGAACATGCGCATCTGCAGATCGGCCACGATGGCATTGCCGACCCGCGCCAGGGCGACTTGGTGGACATAGCTGGCCAACCCCTTGACGATGTAGATCGTCGCCACAGCACCCGCGATCACGCCGACCATATCGGCGTTGCGCTCGATGAAGATCTCGTTGATGACGTCCTTGATGATCCAGGCGCTGAGCCCGGTCATGGTGGCGACCAGCGCCATGAAGCCGAGCCCCACAGCATAGCCCTTCCAGTGCTTGAGCGCGGTGTCGAACATCAAACGGCGTAGCAGTTCGATCTGCTCGGGTAGGGGGCGTTTGGGCAGCTTGGGCGGGGCGGTATCGTGGCTGGCGGTGACGGTCATGATAGGGCTCGGTCGGGCAGGGCGGGAGCGCTCGCGCCGGCGCTGCGGGCGGCAAGGGCGCGCAGCATGCGTGCGGCGGCGGCGATGTCGGCTTCGGCCCAGGCGAAGGCGCCGTCGGGGTAGTGGCGCGTCCAGTCGCGATAGGGCACCAGACGCCAGGGCACGGGGTGGTAGTTGTCGTAGGAGGGACCGTATTCGGCGTTGGCCGACCAATCGGTGGCGAGCACATCGATGCCGGCGTCGAGGCATTCACGGATGTTGAGGCCATAGCCTTCCGCGCGGTGGAGCGAGAGATAGACATCGGCGCCGCGCTGGAGGCCGGCGATCTCCGCCTCGCTCAGATGCGCCTCGAACACGTGGATGTTACCCGCCCCTCCAATCATCTCGGCCAGTTCGTCGAGCACGACGCGGGTGCGTTTGGAGACGCGGGCCTTGAGCAGCAATACCTTGTCCGGATCGTCGCCAAAGGCCGCCTGCCAGGCTGCGACATGCGCCCAAGGGTTTTTGCGCGCGGGACAACTGGTCAGGTCCATGATGGCGAGGCCCAGAAAAGCGTCCTCGGGGATATTCCAGGCCTGTCGGTCGAGCGGGGCGACGCGTTGTGGTGGACCGACGTGGTGGGGGCGCACATGCACGGGCACGCGCTCGTCCGCCTGGATCAGCGCGTGGCGGCTGTAGGCCGAGGGCGTCCAGATCTCGTGCACCAGATCGAGGGCAAAGCGCCAGTCCTCGGGAAACAGCGGGCTCTCCCACACCCAGAGCCCGATGCGGTGGGCCTCGGCAATGCGCTCGGGTGCGATCAGCGGTAAGAGGCGGGCGAAGGTATCTGGCGCCGAGAGCAGATAGAGCGTGCCGACGGTAGTCTCGACGGGCGAGGGCGCGTTGAGATCGATGGCCTCTAGATCGGGGACACTCTGGCGCAGGCGCTCCAACTCGTAGAGGGCGGCGCGCGACAGGCCGCTCTGGCCCGAGAAATCGCCCATTGCCAGCGATATACCCTCGGCCTTGGGCGCGGCTGCTTTGGCGTAAGGCGCGGCTACGGTGCGGTTCAAGCCCTGCCAGCGCCGACGCCTGACCGGCATCCTAACCTGGCGCCAGATCGCAGAAAAGCTCCAGCGGCGCAGGGCAAACGGCAGGCTGCGAAAGCGTCGTTCCGGGTCGTCGTTGGGCATAGAGCGACTGGGCACGGGGGAGCCGGGCACGGGGGAGGCAGGCGCAGGGGGCGTGGTGGCGGGTCCTGGTGTGGGTTGGAGCATGGCCTTTGCGCTCTAGTCGAGGCGGGGGGAACTGTCCATCCCACCTTCGCGCCCGAGCAGCCCGGCGGCCATGCGGTCGAAAGCAGCGACGGCACAGCTGAGGTCATAGTGCGCCGTCACCCGCGCCCGCGCCGCGCGCGAGAGGCGCGCGCGCTCGTCGGGGGTCTCGATCAAGGCGGCGACGGCCTGGCTCAGATGATCGGCATCGGGTTGGGGCAGCAGCACGCCCGCCTCGCCGATCACCTCGACAAAGCCCCCGGCGTGGGTGGCGACCACTGCCGCGCCGCTGGCCATGGCCTCGATGGCCACCCGCCCAAACGGCTCGGCCCCTTGGGTGGGCGCTAAGGCGATCGAACAGCGCGCCATCCAGGCACGCACCTCCTCATGGGGCAGATCGGTGAGCAGCTCGGCACCAGCGCCGATGCGCTCCAGCACCTCTCGCACCGCGCGCTCATAGGCCGCATGCTCGGGCGAGAGCGCACAGATGAACAGGCCACGCCAACCGGGATGGGCCGCCAGCACCCGCTCCAACGCCAGCGCCGCTTCGAGCACGCCCTTTTCCGGCGCCATGCGCCCACAAAACAGCACCAGCGGCTCCTTGGCAGCGCTCGACCACGCTTTGCTGTCGACACCATTGGGAATGACGTGCACCGGGGTGGCGATGCTGGGCCAATGCTGGCGGAAGTGCTCGCGACAGCCCTCCGAGACAAAGGCGATGGCGGCGAGGCTATTGAGCAGGCGCCGCTTGAGCCAACCCGAGAGCAGATTGCGCGGCGGGTTTTGAAAATTGTGCCGGACCAGCACCACTGGCGTGTCGGCAAAGCGCGCTGCCAGACGCGCTGCTGTCGGTAGATGCTGGTGGGCGACGATCAGGTCAGGGCGCTCTTCGGCCAGCAGGCGCTCCAGGTTGCCCTTGGGCTGGCCGCGCGGCCAAAATCGCACCTCCACATCGTCAAACGGCGCCTCGACCTCCTCGGCAAACACCACGATGCGGTCGTTGAAGCGGCTCCAGAGCGCGGTTTCGCGGATGTTGAGATCGATGGAGGTGGCGCAGGCCGGGGTAAAGCGCATGTTGCGCGGCGCCACCAGCGCGATGCGCGGCGCGGCCACCGCAACGGGCGGTACGGGCAGCATGCCGCGGTTCATCGCGTCTGCCGCACTGGAGGGCCCGGGCGATCTTGATCTATCTCAACCATATCGAGTTCCCGTCGCGTATCGTGCCGTCTCCTGGACCGTTACGGCCAAGCCGGCGCAATCCGTCCCCGTCGAGCACAGTATCAGCCGCCTCTACGCCTGTAGAGGGGCATTTGCGCGCGTACCTCCCGTCAGCGGCGGCGCCTAGCGCTTTTGCGCCAGAAATAGATGCGAGCGATAAAAGCCATCGAGCCCGGCCGCATCGTCTTCCTGCACCTCGATCAGATCGAGCCCGGCTTCGGCCATCAGCGCAAAGATGGTGGCTTGGGGCAGGGGGTGCATTTCGATGGGCTCGCGGGTGTCGCTCAGATCGTCCTCGACGCTGTAGTGGTAGCCCATGGCGTGGGTGACGGCCTGAAACAGCGCCACGCCTTGGGCATCGAGGGCTGCGAAGACCGCACGTAAAATGGCCGCCTGCACGGGGGGCGGATTGTGCTGGAGCACCAGACGCGAATAGAAAAACCCGTGCGAGGGCAGGGCGGCATAGTCCTCCATGCGCTGGATGTGGATGAGATCGACGTCCTTGTGGCCTGCCGCAACCAGATCGTCGCGCGCAATCGCCAGGTGTTCGGCAGAGACATCGGCCCCACTCACCGCACGAAAGCGCTCGGCCAAGACCCGCGTGACACGCCCGACACCGCAGCCGATCTCCAGACAATGCAAGGCGTCCGCGCGCACACCGGGCAGGCGCTGAAGGGCGGCATCGACCAGCAGGCCGTCCACATCGGCAGAGCGCTTGAAGTCCTCGCGGTTGTCTTCGAGCGCTCCAGGGCGGAAATCATCGTGGGTGAGCACCGACCAATGGGCTGCCTCGCGCCCAAGCCCGGTCCAGCTTGTGGCGATGCGCGCCCAGAGCCGGGCCTCGGCCTCCGGCGCGGTTGCGGTCTCGACGGCGTTGGCAGGCAACAGGACACTCTGGCCGGTGTGGATTTTGGCCACCGTATAATCGCCCTCTTCGCCGCCCAGGGCCTGCTGGCGTTTGTCCAGGGTGCGCTGGCGCTCCTGGCGCACGCAGAGTGCCCTGTAGAAACGGTCGAACTCGCCGCTGGCGAACAGGGCCTCGCGCAGCGCCTCGGTGCTCTCAAAGTTGCAATGCGCCTCGCACACGGCATCGCTTTCGGGCGGGCGGCCGAGGATCAGGCGAAAAGCGGTCTCGACGGTGTCTTTGGCAAGCATGGCGTTCTCCGGCTGACGGGCAGGTGCCCTGGCGCGATGGCGGGTGTATACGCCTGAGAAAACGCGCTGCCCAGACCCGATGCGAGGGTGGCCGCCAGCCCCAGCTTGCATCGCTTTGGGGCCTGTCGCATACACCGCCGCATGAAGGGCATGCGTGACGCCGAGGACACCGCCAAGAGCGCCACAAACAGCACTGTGGTGCGCGCCATGCGTCCCAGCCTGGAAGAGCGTTTGCGCCCGGGTATGCCCGCTGAGGCGATGGCGCTGTCCAGCGCGCGTGCCCCCCGCTCTTTGGTCCGCTCCCCCTCCGCGCGTCAGCCTGCGCGGTCCAGCCAGGAGGCTTTGCGCGTGTCCCCATTGAAACGCCTGGAGCGTTACTTCTCCGCCTTTTTCAAGCTCGGCAACACCGCCCAGCAGGCCAAATCCGCCAGTCGCACACTGGCCTCGATCGAGCCGCGCCTGGGGGCGCTCGGCGATGATCTGCTCGGCGTCTCGGAGGGCGTGACCGAAGTTCAAGGCGAGATCGAGGCGCTATCTGAGCGCCTGGAACGCCGGATGGACGAGCTGTCCGAGCATCTGGAACGCAAGGCCGAGGCCGGACATCTGGAGCAAAGCCTGGCCGCGTTGCGTGCCGAGCAGGCCTTGCTCTCGCGTTCCTATAGCGATCTTGCCCGCCGCCTCGATCTGCTGCGCTACACCAACGGTGCCGAGACGCACACCACCCCCCCAGGGCCACCGCCCGAGCGCCGCGAAGGCCTGGATGCGCTGCTCGATGCCTTCTACAACCGCCTAGAGGACCGCTACCGCGGCGCCCGCGAGGACATCCGCGAGCGGCTGCGCGTCTATCTCGGCGAAGTGCAACGGGCGGTCGAGGCCAGCGGCAAACCGGTATTCGATCTGGGCTGCGGGCGGGGCGAGTGGGTCGAGTTGCTCACGCGCGAGGGGATCGCCGCCTCCGGGATCGACCTTAACCCAGTCCAGATCGCCGACGCCCAAGCGCTCGGCCTCGATGTGCGCGAGGGCGATGCGTTGGAGGCCTTAGCCCAGGCCCCCGACGGCGCTTACGCCGCCATCACCGCCCACCACCTGATCGAGCACCTGCCTTTCGACACCGTCGCCTGGATGAGCCGCGAAGCGCTGCGCGTGTTGGCGCCGGGAGGGCTCCTCCTATACGAGACCCCCAACCCGCGCAACCTGATCGTGGGCGCCACCACCTTCCACATCGATCCGACCCACCGCAAACCGCTGCCCGCCGAGGCCATGACCACGCTGCTCGATACCATCGGCTTTCACCCGGTCGAGACCCGCACGCTCCATCCCTATGAAGCCGAGACGCTGGTGGTGGCCGAGGGGCGGCTCGATAAGGACGTGGCGCATCTCCTGTTCGGCCCGCAAGACCTCAGCATCCTGGCCCACAAGCCGCGGAGCGCCTGATGCGCCTTGGCGTGCTGACCACCCAGACCCCGTTCATCATCGGCGGTGCCGAACGCCATGCCGCCAATCTGGTCGCAGCCCTGAAGGCGCGCGGTTTTGAGGCCTGCGAGATCTCGATACCGTTCAAGCCGTTTCCAGGGCGGGTGCTGGCCGAGAGCCTGATGGCGGCCAAACTGATCGACCTCTCCGATCTGGGCTATCCGGTCGACCGGGTGGTCGGTCTTAAGTTTCCGGCCTATCTCGTTCGACACCCTGACAAATACTACTGGATCTTGCACCAGCACCGCCAAGTCTACGACATGTGGGAGGCGGGGGTCTCCGAGCTACAGCAAGACCCCGATGGCCTGGCCGTGCGCGAACTGATCCGCGCCGAGGACCGCTCAGCCTTCAGTGCGCGCGACACCCAGGTCTTCGCCAATTCCCAGAATGTCGCCGCGAGAATGCAGCGCCACTTAGGCATCACCTCGACCCCGCTCTACCATCCCCCGCCCAATGCCGAGCGCCTGCGGGTGGGCCCTTATGGCGATTACCTCTTCGCCCCCTCACGCCTTGGCCCCAGCAAGCGCCAGACGCTGATGATCGAAGCCCTCACCCACGCCCCCTCGGCGCGGCTCGTGCTGGCCGGACCCCCCGACCGCCCAGGCTACGACGCCACCCTGGCCAAGCTGGCGCGCGAGCGCGGCGTGGCCGACCGGGTCGAGATCCTGGGCGCGATCTCCGACGAGCGCATGATCCGCCTCTATGCGGGAGCGCGCGCGGTGGTGTTCGTGCCCGTGGATGAGGACTACGGCTACATCACGCTGGAGGCCATGCTCTCGGCCCGCCCGGTCATCACGGCCACCGATGCAGGGGGCCCGCTGGAGTTTATTGCAGACGCGCGCGAGGGGCTGGTGGTCGAGCCGACGCCAGCAGCGCTCGGCGCCGCGTTTGAGCGGGTGTCAACAAGCCCCAAGGAGGCCGAGCGCTGGGGGCAGGCTGGCCACGCAGCGTTTCAGGCCAAGGGCATCACCTGGGACGCAGTGGTGGCAGCGCTCACCGGCGAGCAGCGCAGCGTCCTCCCCGATGCCGCCCCGCCCCGGCCCGAGGCACGCGCGCCCGATCTCAAGGCGCTGGCGGGCTTGCTGGCCCCACCCACGCCGGCCAATCCACCGTTTGAGAGCCTGGATGCGCTGCTCAAGGCCTATGACTTCGCCACGGTGCCCGGCTTTTGGGCGCCGCGCGCCGAGGCCGACAAGCACCCCTATCTGGCCAGCCACTGGCGGCGCTATCTGGCCACACTGGCGATGATCGAAGACGTGGACGGCGCGTATCTGCTCGATGTCGGCGTGTCGCCGCCCTTTGTGTTTCAGGCCATGCTGGCGCGCCAACGCCCCAACGCCGCGATCACCGGCATCTGGAGCGAACGCCACCCCCATCGCCAGCGCCTAGTCCCTCAGCGCGCGGGGCTGGAGCCAGTGGAGATCGCCGTTCACCCCGCCAACGTCGAGCGCGAGGCGCTGCCCTTTGGCCCGGCCAGCCAAGACCTCGTCCTAGCCATGGAGATCGTCGAGCATTTCGCCGTCGACCCGTTCCATTTCTTCTCTGAGGCCAACCGTGTGCTACGGCCCGGCGGACACCTGCTGATCACCACCCCCAACATGTCGAGCCACCGCAGCGTGGCCAAAATCCTGGCCGGCAACAGCCCCTATTCCTTTGGCCTGTTCGTGCCGGTGGGCGGCGTGCATGGCCGCCACAACCGCGAGTACGTGCCGCGCGAGGTGGCGATTTTGGGCGAGGCGGCTGGCTTTAGCACCGTCCGATTGTGCACCGCCGATGTCTATGACGATCACATCGACCCTGCCGCCGCCGCCGTACTGACAGCGCGTGACGACGATTTTAGTATGCGCGGCGAAACCATCCTCTGGCTCGGGCGCAAGACGGGCACTCCGGGGCCCGCCCCCGAAGCGTTCTACCATGGCCGCCCCGAACAACTCTCTGGGCGGCTGAGCCTTGCACGGCGCGAGGGCGACACGCTGGTGGTCCGCGCCGATAACACCTCGCGGCGCGCCTGGGTGGCAGAAGGCCCGTTCGCCATGACGCTCTCGCTCGATTGGATCGATGCCCATGGTACCCTGGTCCACCCCAGCGCCCAGATCGAGCTGCCCCACGGCGTCCCCCCCGGCGAGAGTGCCGAGATCGCGTTGGTGCTCGGCGGCGACGGCGCCCTCGGCACACTACGCATAGGGCTGTTCGAAGCCGGCGCCGGGCCGCTGGCCGGGGCCGGGCGTGGCGCACCCCTCGCGCTACCCTGTACCGAAGCCGCCTTCCTGGCGCTTGCCCGGCCATGAGAGCGCGCCTGCACTGGGTCTCGCCGCTGCCCCCTGCCGAGACTGACATCGCGCACTATACCCGGCGTATCCTGCCAGCGCTGCTCGAACACGTCGATGTCGTGCTCTGGAGCACCGAGCCCTGGGACCCGGAGATCGAACGCCTCGCCCCGGTGCGCCATCTCGATGCAGACGCACATATGCCCTTCGATCTCAGCGGTCTGCCGCCGCGCCCGGCCTCCTCGGAGATGGTGGTCTATCAGATCGGCAACTCCTGGCTGTTTCACGCCGGGATCCTCAAAGTGGCGCGGCGCGTGCCGGGGTGTGTCGTGCTCCATGATCTGGGCCTTCAGGATCTGGCGTGGATGATGTTGGAGAACGGCCTGATCGATCACGGCGCCTACCGTGCTGCCATGGCGGCATGGTATGGCCGCGAGGGCCGCGAGGCGAGCGAGCGCATCCTGGCCAAGCAACTGTCGCCTGCCGAGGCCGCTACGCGCTTTCCGCTTTTCGAGATCGCACTGCCCCGCGCCACTGCCGTGCTGATCCACACCGATACCGCCTTCAAGGCGGTGACAGCGCGCAAGTTCGTACCCGCCTATCAGACCGAATTGCCTTTCGCGCCAAGCCCTGCGGCGAGCGCGGCGCGGGCCTCCGAGGGGCCGCTCAAGCTGGTGCAGTTTGGTTACATGGCGCCTAACCGCCGCCTCGACAGCGTGCTCGAAGCGCTGGCTGGGCTCGATCTGGCCTTTGAGCTTGGGCTCTATGGCCAGTTTCGCGACGAAGACCGCGTCCGCACCAAGATCGCGCGCCTTGGTCTGAGCGACAAAGTACGCTTCAACGGTTTTGTGGCGGAAGAGGTGCTGGACGACGCCCTTCGCCAAGCGCACTTGGCGTTTAATCTGCGCCATCCCACCATGGGTGAGGCTTCGGGCAGCCAATTGCGGATCTGGAATGCTGCGGCGGCGGCAGCCGTCACCGATCAGGGTTGGTATGGTGCGCTGCCTGACGAGGTGGCTTTCAAGATCCCCGTCCAAGGCGAACGCGAGGCGCTCCAGGCGCTGTTGCGCCGTCTTGATGCTGAGCGTGGGCTCTCTGAGCAGGTGGGCGCCGCCGGGCGCGCTCGCCTCGAAGCCCTCCACACTCCAGAGCGCTACGCCAGCGCCATCGCCGAGATCGCCGCCAATGCCGAGCGTGATACGCGCGAGGCCCTTTTGAGCGCCCGCGCGCGTGCCTTACTGCAGGGCCGGCGGCGCCCGGCGTTACTGACGCGCCAACTGGCCGCGGTGATCGGAGGCGACCAGCCCTGAAGGGCGCGGCGCTACCGCCATCATGCGCAGGGGGTGCTGGCGTGGGCCAGCCCCGTCAGCCGGTCGGCTGCAAGCACCAGCGCAAAATGCCTTTTTGCACGTGCAAGCGGTTTTCCGCCTCGTCGAACACCACCGATTGCGGCCCGTCGAAGACTTCGGACGTCACCTCCTCGTCGCGGTGAGCGGGCAGGCAGTGCATGAACACGGCGTGCTCGGCGGCATGGGCCATCAGTTCAGCCGTCACCTGGTAGGGTTTGAGCTGGTTGTGGCGCCGGTCGCGTGCCGAAGGGTCGTCGTGCATCGAGAGCCAGGTGTCGGTGACCACGGCATCGGCACCGGCCACGGCGCGCTCGGGATCGGCTTCGAGGCGCACCGTGGCCCCGGCAGCGCGTGCCGCTTCGACCATCTCCGCCTCGGGCTGAAGGGTCTCGGGGCCGGTGAAGACCAGCTCGAAGCCAAACGCCGCCGCCGCCTGGATCCACGAGTGACAGACGTTGTTGCCATCGCCCGACCACACCACCCGGCGCCCAGCAATCGGGCCGACGGTTTCCTCAAAAGTCATCACATCGGCCATGATCTGGCAGGGATGGGAGCGGTTGGTGAGGCCATTGACCACGGGCACGCTGGCGTGCTCGGCCATTTCCTCCAGCGTGGTGTGGCTGAAGGTGCGGATCATGATCGCATCGACATAACGCGAGAGCACGCGGGCGGTGTCGGCCACGGTCTCGCCATGGCCAAGCTGCATTTCGGTGCCCGAGAGTACCATGGTCTCGCCACCCATCTGGCGGATGCCGACGTCAAACGAGATGCGCGTGCGCGTCGAGGGCTTCTCGAAGATCAGCGCCACGATGCGGTTTTTGAGCGGCTGTTCGGCGTCGGGCGTCAGGCGGGGGGCGCCGTTACGTGCCTGTTTGGTCTGGGCCGACTGGTCGAGGATGGCGCGCAGCTCCGCTGGCGCCACCTGATCGAGATCGAGAAAATGCCGTGTCATTGTAACGCCTTGCACGCGCGGTCGAGACGGTCGATACCCTCGCCGATCTCCTCGTCCGAGACGGTGAGCGGCGGCAGCAAACGCACGACGTTGTCCGCAGCAGGCACAACGATCAGGCGCTCGTCGCGCGCAGCCCCCACCAGATCGGATGGGGTAACCCGTGTCGAGAGACGCAGCCCGATCATAAGGCCCACACCGCGCACCTCCTCAATGAGATCGTTATCGTCGGCCAGTGCGCCAAGACGCTGGGCGAGCAGCCCCGCCTTGCGGCGCACTTCGGCCAGAAAGCTGGGCTCGGCAACCGTCTCGACCACCGCCGAGCCGATGGCACAAGCCAGCGGATTGCCGCCATAGGTCGAGCCATGCGTGCCAGCGACCATGGGTGCCGCCGCCGCCTCCGTGGCCAGCACCGCGCCCAGCGGAAAGCCGCCACCGATCCCCTTGGCCACCGCCATGGCATCGGGCGCAATCCGCGCGGCCTCATGGGCAAAGAGATAGCCCGTGCGCCCCATGCCGCATTGGACTTCGTCGAGGAGAAGCAGCACCCCATGCTCATCGCAAAGCGTGCGCAAGCCCTTGAGACAATCGAGGGGCAGGGGGCGGATGCCACCCTCGCCCTGGATCGGCTCGATCAGGACCGCCGCCGTCTCCGGCCCAATGGCCGCCTTGAGAGCCTCATGGTCTCCCCAGGCGACCGTGTCGAAGCCGGGCATGAGCGGGCCGAAGCCATCGGTCATCTTGGCCGAGCCCGCCGCCGCGATCGCTCCGGTCGAGCGGCCATGGAAGGCGCCCTCGAAGGTCACGATCCGATAGCGCTCAGACTGGCCTTGAGCGGCCCAATACTTGCGCGCGAGCTTGATCAGCAGTTCGTTCGACTCGGTACCCGAGTTGGTGAAAAAGCACGTATCGGCGAAGGTGGCCGCACAAAGCTGCTCGGCCAGGCGTCGCTGCTCGGGGATCTCGTAGAGGTTGGAGACATGCCACACGCGTCGGCCCTGGGCTTCGAGGGCTGCAACGAGTTTCGGATGGGCATGGCCAAGGGCGTTCACCGCAATGCCGGCGCCGAAATCGAGATAACGGCTGCCGTCGTTGGCGATGAGCCAGCTCCCCTCGCCCCGCTCAAAGCTGAGCGGTGCCCGTGCGTAAGTCGGCATGACGGGCGAGATCACCGGGTCGTACTCCTGTGTTGGGCCTTTTCGCGCGCAAGGTGCTCCAGGCCAAATAAACAACGCCCCAGGCCGGATGCCGTGGGGCGTTGATTAGTCTATGTACAAAGCCTTGCGGGCTGTCAATTGCCGCTCATCCCCCAGTGTCTCGGTTTGAAAATCACGTGCAGCCAGCCCCTTGAGCACGAACGGCTGATTACCAGAGCAGACATGAAACTGAGACACGACCTCATCCTCGTGCGTTCAGCGCGTCCTCCAGCATGGTGCGCTTGGCGGCGAAGACGGTGTCGAGGTTATACCGCTCGCGGATCAGCTTGCGTGCGGCCATACCGTAGGCGCGGGCGCGCTCGGGGTTGTCGAGCATGTACTCGATCGCCGTTGCGATGGAATTGGGGTCGTGAAAGTCGGTGAGCAGGCCGGTTTCATCATGGGTGAGAAACTCGCGCACCGGCTCGACATCGGCGCCGACCAAGGGGCAGGCCGTGCTCATCGCCTCTAGCATGGACCACGACAGCACGAATGGTGCCGTGAGGTAGACATGCGCATCGGTCACTTGGAGCACCTTGAGGTAATCGCTGCGCCCAAGATGGCCGGTAAAGTGGGTACGGCTCTCATCGAGGGTGCACTCGGCCAGCATGCGCTGCTTCCAGCTTTCGCCCTCGGGAAGCTGGCGCCCGTAGGCCACGCGGTCGGTGCCGACGATGATAGCGTGTAGGCCGGGGCGGCGATCTTGGAGGATTTCCAGGGCGCGCATGAACGAGGGAAAGCCGCGCTGGGGCTCCATGCCGCGGGTGGCGTAGGTGACGATCTCGGGCATGGCGGCGGTATCGAGCGCGCCGATGCGCTCGGGACGAGTGGTTGCAGGCGCATGCACCGCGGTGTCGACGCCGTCGTGGACCACCTTGAGCAGCGCCCGCAAGCGCGGCGGAAACTGTGCCGCTTGGAATTCAGTCGGGGCGAGGGCGAAGTCACAGGCTTCCAGATCGAGCAACATGGGCGCATTGCGCACGCGCTGGCGCAGGTGAGTGTCGGGCGAGGGCTCCAGATCACCCAGGAAGGCGCTGTCGATGGGCGGGTAGCGATACCACCATTCGCAGTAAGGGACAAAGACGGTCTCAGGCCAGACATCGCGCACGAAGAGCCCGGCTCCCCAGCCGGAGTGGGCCATGACGATGTCCGGCGCATACCCCTGGTTTTTCAGCGCAATGAAGGTCTTGGCGGCGCGCTGGCCAGTGATGACGGCAGCCTCGGTATTGGAGAGATAGGGGTGGAGCCCCTTGGTGATCTCGCGCGACTCCTCGAACGGCACGACACGGATCAGCGGATGGCGCGCTTCCTTGCGCCGCGTGGCATAGGCGACTTCCCACCCAGCCTTAGCCAGCCGCTCGCCAAGAAAGCCGAACTGGGCCGGGAAGTTGGTATGGACGAACAGGATCTTCGGCATGTGGCCCCCTCCCGGCTTGAGTGGCCAAGCGGTACGTCAGGCACGGGTGGGGTTCAAGGGCTGAGGGCCGGCGGGAGTGTTTTCGCCATCTCAGGCGACAGTAGTCTCAAGGCGGCACCTCGTCGCCGCGCCAGTCGAACATGCGGCCTGAGTGCTGGGGCTCCAGCCCATCGAGCACGCCGAGGAGATGGCGGGCGGCGTCCTCTGGCTCGAAGAGTTTTTGCTTGGAGACACCGCCGCGGAACGGCTCGGAGAGGGCGGTGCGCACGGTGCCCGGCTGCAGCCCGGCCACGACGAGGTGCTTGCGTTTTCGCGCCCCCTCGATGGCTAGGCACTTCAGCACTTGGTTGAGGGCGGCCTTGGAGGCGCGGTAGCCGTACCAGCCGCCGACTTTATTGTCCGAGATCGAGCCGACACGCGCCGAGAGGGCGGCGAAGATGCAGCGCTCGCGCCGCGGGAAGCGGTCGAGGAAATGGCGTGCCACAAGCGCGGGGCCGGTGGTGTTGATCGCAAAGTTATGCGCAAAACTGTCGGGCGTGATCTGGGACCAGGATTTCTCAGGCCCCGCACCGCCATCATGGAGAAACCCGGTCGCGACCACGATGAAGGTGGGCTCTTGCGGGACGGTCTCCGCCGCGACGGCGATGCTGGTGTCATCGGTCAGATCGAGGCGACCGGCGTTAATCTTGGCGTGTTCTGGCGCTGAGCCCGAGCGCGAGAAGGCATGGACGCCGGCACAGGCGCCATCTTCGGCCAAAAGCCGCGCCATGGCGCCACCGATCCCGCCCGAAGCGCCGATCACCACGGCGTGGTAGGACTGTCCGAGTGAGTGCATCATGCGTCCCGACGTGGGCTCTTACCGGCACGCGTCAAGAGGCTGGGTGTGGCCAGGGGCTTGGCTTTCTCGGGCAGCGGGGTGGGGCTGCGGGTTGGAGCGCGCGCGCGCTCCTGCAGCCTCGGGCGGGCTTAGCCTAGGGCGAGGCGGTAGTTGAGGGCTTCATACATCAGGAGCAAAAACGCCACCACGATCACCGCCTGCGCCCCGCGATAGAGCATGTTGCCCATGGGGCTCTTGGCGGCGTGCTCGAACGCCTCGAAGAACACGCCGTAGCGCTGGCCGTTCTCCGACAGCCCGGTGATCTTGGCCGGGCGTGGATCGGGGGCGGTCTGCTTGACGGGCTTGCGCGCGCTGGCGGTGATGGCGCCCTTGATCGGACGGAAGCTGCCGGTGATCGGATCGAATTCCTCGGCGAGGGTGGATTGGGACATGGGGGGCTCCTTGAAGGGGAGGGCTTGGCGGTCGGATCGGCGCGGCTGTCGTCACATACTATTGTCGCACTTAATAGACGTTGGAGTTGTCCATCTAAGCTGACACATCCTGCGGCCCGACGCCCCCAGCGTCAAGCGCGACGAAATGCCCATGCCGTCGCACCCCCTGCCGCCATGGTGGAACACGCCGCCTGCCACCGCTAAGTTCATCGCCAGCCGAAGGAGCCAGCCATGTCGAGCCGCGATCTGAAAATCCCCGCCGAGCGCCATCCCGAAAAGGCGCACCGCAAGGACAACCCAAGCCCGCCCAAGCCCAAGTGGATTCGCGTCAAGGCGCCCACCTCTCAGGGTTATCAGGACACGCGCGCGATCATCCAAGAGCACAAACTCTCGACGGTGTGCCAGGAGGCCGGTTGCCCCAACGTGGGCGAGTGCTGGGCCCAGGGCCATGCCACCATGATGATCATGGGCGAGATCTGCACGCGCGGGTGCACGTTTTGCAACGTCGCCACCGGACGCCCTGAGGCGCTCGATGTGTTCGAGCCGGTGCGCGTGGCTGATGCGGTGTCCAAGCTCGGGCTCTCGCATGTGGTGATCACCTCGGTCGACCGCGACGATCTGGCGGACGGGGGCGCCGCCCACATCGCCCAGACCATCCGCGCCGTGCGCCGGCGCAACAACGCCACCACCATCGAGGTGCTGACCCCCGATTTCCTGCGCTGTGGCCCTTCGGCTTTGGAGATGGTGGTCGAGGCGCGCCCCGACGTCTTCAACCACAATCTGGAGACCGTGCCCGCACTCTATACCTCGGTGCGCCCTGGCGCGCGGTATTTCCACTCGCTGCGCCTGCTCCAGCGCGTCAAGGAACTCGACCCGACCATCTTCACCAAATCCGGGCTGATGGCCGGGCTTGGCGAGAGCCGCACCGAAGTGTTGCAGGTGATGGACGACATGCGCTCGGCCGAGATCGATTTCCTGACCATCGGCCAGTATCTCCAGCCGACCTCCAAGCACCACCGCGTCGATCGCTATGTCAGCCCGGAGGAGTTTGAGGCTTATGAGAAATCGGCCTATTCCAAGGGGTTTCTAATGGTGTCCTCGACACCGCTCACGCGCTCGTCCTACCACGCTGGGGACGACTTCCAGCGCCTCAGAGCGGCGCGCGAGGCCAAGCTCGCCCGCGCTGCAGTCTCGGCCAAGGAGACGGTCTGACCACGCCCACACTCACATCCAGCGCGCGATCATGTCGTGCTGGACACGGGCCTGGGCGTACTCGCGGTAGAACCGGATCAGCGCGCGCAACGGCTCGGCCAGGCGCTGAAAGCCGCTCACAAAAGCCACGATGACCCCAAGGCTGGTCTCTCCCGCGATGGCCAGCCAGCCGCCGACCACCAAGACCGAGAGCGGCGCTAAGCCGTTCATCAGGCCGAGCCCGGCTTTGGTAAGCGCCTTCCACGCGGCGATGCTGAGGCGGTTGCGGTAGATGCGGGTGAGGTGGGTGCCCGGGTCGGCCTCGCTATCACTGACACGCTCGCCAAGCAGGCGCATCAGACGCACGCGCTGGCGGATCAGCCGGTTGAGGCGGCGTTGCATGAGCGGCGCCCAGAGTGCCTGGGGTATCAGAAGCACCAGCCCCACCCCGGCCAGTACTGGATCGATCCACAGCATATAGGCCGTGCCGCCAAGCAGGAGCGCGGTGAACTGGATCGCCTGCGACGGCCCATCGCCGACAAAGCCGGTCAGTTTATCGACTTCGGTATTGACGATGGCGACCGCTTCGCCCGGGCGCGCCTCGGCGCCGTCGTCCTGGCGAGCGCCATGCAATTGCATCAGATGGGCGCGACAGTAGCGCGCCGCGCTCTCGCTGAGCCACGCCCGGTAGAGCAGCAGCACCGCCTTGACGATCTGGGTTGCGGCCAGCAGGCCCAGATAGAGCCCGCCGAGCCAGAGCAACAACGTCGTGTCGTCTCCGGCGATGGCGTCGTCGATCAGACGCCGTTGCACTTCGACGGGCGCAAAGCTGAGCAGTGCCAATACCACCGCCAGCGCCCCCGCTCCGGCCTGATGCCAGCCGCTCATGCGCCAGAGGTAGCGCCCGAGGGTGGCCGCGGGGGTGTTGTCACCGGTGCGCGGGATGGCTCGGGGTGGCAGGAAACCAGATGTCAATCGTGGTGCGAAACCGAATCTCAGCAAGCGGTATGTCATGTTCGTACCACGTGTTCGCGCCGTGTCCGTCGTCAATGTCTCGCCATCTTCTGTCCAGGCGCGGGGCCGATGCGGGCACTTTTCCGCGTCTTGGGGTCACGGTGGGGCGCCATGCCCTTGTCGCGGTGGTGGGCGTTAGTTATTTCTTAGTTGTCAACGAAAGGTGTCAACGTGACCACACATGCCGAGCAGCGCCGGATGCCTTACACCGCACAACAGATGTTCGATCTGATCGCGGACATTCGCGCCTATCCCGAATTCCTGCCCTGGTGCTCTGCCGTACGCATTCGCAACCGCAGTCAGCGCGAGGACGGCACCATCGTCATCGATGCCGATCTGGTGGTGTCGTTTAAAGTCTACCGCGAGAAGTTCGCCTCGCGCGTCGTGCTCCACCCCGAGAGCCGCGAGATCGACGTCAGCTACCTGGACGGGCCGTTTCGCTATCTCGACAACCACTGGCGCTTTGTGCCGGCGGGCGACGGGGCGTGCGAGGTCGATTTCTACATCGATTTCGCGTTCAAATCGCGCACGCTGCAGACGGTGGTCGGGGCAGTGTTTACCCAGGCGATGCAACAAATCGTCCGCGCGTTTGAGCGCCGCGCCGAGGCGCTTTATGCCCGCCCCAAGCCACGCCCTTCGAGTGAGGTGGCAGCGCAAAACCTCTGAGCGAGGCCCCGCTTGGCCGGGGTTTAGCTGGAGGCTGCCGCTAGCAAGAGTTCGAGCGCACGCACGGTCGCCGCGGCTCTCACCGCTTGGCGCCCACGTGCGCCGTATTCGATGGGGCCTGAGGTGGTCTCTTGCCCGCGCCGGGCTGCTGCGAAATGTACCAATCCCTCGGGCTTGGTCGTTGTGGCACCGCCTGGCCCGGCGATGCCGGTGATGGCCACGGCAATATCGGCGAGGCTTCTGACCAGCGCACCCTCGGCCATGGCGCGCGCCACGGGTTCGCTGACGGCGCCGTGGGTCTCGATCAAGGCGGGATCGACGCCCAGCATCCCGGCCTTGGCGGCGTTGGAGTAGGTGACAAAGCCACGCTCGACCACCGCGGAGGAGCCCGCGATGTCGGTCAATGCGGCTGCAACCATCCCCCCAGTGCAACTTTCGGCCGTGACCACCATCAAACCCTGCGCCTCGCAGGCATCGAGGACAGCTTGTGCCGCCGCGCGGATCGCAGTCTCGTCCATGGTCATCCTCCCATCGGCGCTGGAGCAGTCGGGACAAACCAGCCATGTGACAAGGCGGCGGCGATCAAGGCGATGGCGGCGGTCAAGACCCCGGCCACGATATCATCGAGCATGACGCCGGTGGCCCCTGGCAAGCGCTCGGCCCAATTGACTGGTGGCGGTTTGACAATGTCGAAAAACCGAAACAGGAGAAAGCCCATCAGCCATCCCGGCCAGGGAAAGACAGCCGGCCCCGCTTCGATCAGGGTGAGGCCGAGCGAGAGCGGCCAAAGTGCCAGCATCATGCCCACAAGCTCGTCGATCACCACTTCGGGGGGATCTTGGTCGGGGCCATCGAGACGGGCGATCGACCACCAGCCGAGGATGGCAAAGCCGACCGTCACCGCAGCAACCAGCCAGAAGCCGCCCAACGCGTGCAACCCCCACGTCAGCGGCACCGTGGCGATGGAGGCCCAGGTGCCCGGGGCGCTGGGGAGCAGACCGATCCCGCCCAGCGTGGCGATGCGGTAGGGCAGGGCGCTCATGTGGGCTCTCCCGGCAAGAGCACCGTGGCCGTGGCCAGCGCCCCCATACCGTCCTCGCGCCCGAGCGCGCCCATGCGCTCCAGCGTGGTCGCCTTGATCGAGACGCGCTCTGCGGCCAGTCCCAGGATCGCGCCGATGCGCGCGCGCATGGCAGCTGCGTGCGGGCCGATCTTGGGGCGCTCGCACAAAAGCGTCACATCGAGATTGGCGATGCGCCCGCCGCGGGCCGAGACGCGCTCTCCGGCATGGGCCAGGAAGACGTGGCTCTCGGTGCCCTTCCACTGCGGCTCCGAGGGCGGAAAATGGGTGCCGATATCGCCCTCACCAAGCGCACCGTAGAGCGCATCGGCCAGCGCATGCAGCCCCACATCGGCATCGGAGTGGCCGTCGAGGGCATGGGTATGGGCGATCTCCACCCCGCAAAGCCAGACCGAACTGCCAGCGCAAAACCTATGTACATCAAAGCCGTGGCCCACGCGAATGTCTGGGATCATGGGGCGCTCCAGGGCAGCAAGGCGGCGCGCGCGCGCCAAGTCCTCGGGGGTGGTGATCTTGAAATTCTCGGGCTCACCCATGACCAGCGCAACCGGGTGTCCAGCGCGGCGGAAGACCTCGGCGTCGTCGAGCGCCGGAGGCTCGCCAGTATCCGTACGGTGGGCGGCGCGGTGGGCGGCGAGCAGCGCCTCAAAGGGAAAACCCTGCGGGGTTTGTGCTCGCCAGAGCCCCTCGCGCGGGCGTGGTATTTCGGCGTAGCCTGCGCCGCCCTCCCAAAGGGCATCGACAACCGGCTCGGCGGCAATGGCACCGCCGTCGCGGGCGGTTTCGGCCACACGGGCAAACAGGGCAGGGCTGGCGAAGGGACGGGCAGCGTCATGGACCAGGACCGTCTGAGGCGCATCCGCTTCCAGCGCTTCGAGGGCTAGGCGCACAGTCTCGGCACGCGTGGCGCCGCCTTGGACTGGCGCTAGCAGGCGGGGATCATCGAGGGCTGCGGTGGCCTCGGCGTAGAGCGTCTCGGCACCGGCTTCGATGGCCACGAGCACGGTGTCGACGGGCGCTTGCAGGGTCTGGGCCAGGGTGCGCGCGAGGATCGCTTCGGCGCCCAGGCTTTGGTACTGTTTTGGAATGGGACCACCAAGGCGCAGCCCCTTGCCAGCCGCCACGACGATGACGGCGGTCTTGACGGATGGCTGGGCGTTACTGGGGCTGGCTTGGCGCACGCGCGCTCCTTTGCCTGACAGGCGGTGGGGTGGCGGCCTGTCCTAGGTTTCTCGGACATGCTCTTAGGCCGGGGCCTTGCGCGGGGCAAGCCTGCGCGCTAGTGATGATACCACATGATGCGGAATTGAGCATGACCTCTCTGAGTGGTGAAAACACAGTCATCCGTGCGGTGCCGCCGCGCGTAATGCTTGCGCCGATGGCGGGCATTACCGACCGTCCGTTCCGTGCGCTGGTGGCGGGCTTCGGCGTCGATCTGGTGGTGTCCGAGATGGTGGCGACCCAGGAGATGCTATCTGAAAAACCTTCGGTGCGCGCCAAGGCCGAGATCGCGGCCGGAGAAACCGCGACCGCCGTCCAGATCGCCGGGCGCGATCCGGTTGCGATGGCCGAAGCCGCACGCCGTCTCTCGGGCGAGGGCGCGGCGGTGATCGATCTCAATTTCGGCTGCCCGGCTAAGAAGGTCACCGGAGGCGCCGCCGGCTCGGCGCTGATGCGCGAGCCCCAGCGTGCCCAGGCCATCGTCGAGGCGGTGGTGGAGGCTGCGACCGTGCCCGTCAGCCTCAAGATGCGCCTTGGCTGGGACAACGACAGCCTCAACGCGCCCGAGATCGCCCGCATCGCCGAGGGCGCTGGGGTGGTGCGTCTGGCCGTGCATGGCCGCACCCGCGCGCAGTTTTACAAAGGCGCTGCCGATTGGGCGGCCATCGCGCGTGTCTGCGGGGCGACTACACTGCCGGTGATCGCCAATGGCGATATTGCCTCGCCCGAGGACGCCCGTCAGGCCTTGGCACACTCCAAAGCCCAAGGTGTGATGATCGGGCGCGCCGCTGTCGGGCGGCCTTGGCTACCTGCCCAAATCCGTGCAGTGCTGCGCGGCCAGCACCCCATGCCCGCCCCCGAGGGCCGCGCGCTGGCAACGCTGATCGAAGCCCACATCGAGGCCCATCTGGCGTTCTACGGCGCCGAGGTCGGCCTGCGCGCCTTCCGAAAGCACCTCGACGCCTACTGCACGCACCTAAGCGGCGCGCGGGCCTTGCGCGACAAGCTGGTGCGCCTTGACGAGCCGTCGGCCCTGATCGCGCTGATCCGCGCCGCCATCCCCGACTTCGAACCCGCGAGGGCGGCATGAGCGAGACCGAATTCGAAACTCTTTGGCAGGCGCTGCCCGCCCCCGCCCTCGCCCTCGACGCCGAGGGGCGCATCCGCGATGTCAACGGGGCGGCGGAGTTGTTCCTCGATGCCTCACAACGCCAACTCGCCGGGCGCTCCATCGAGCGCATGAGCGGTGCGGACAGCCGCCTTGCCGATCTGGTGCGCCAGGTGCTCAAGCGCGGCACTAAGATGTCGGAGTACGATGTGGAACTGTCGTGGCCCGAACTGCCGCTGCGTCTGGTCGATCTCCATGCAGCTCCCACCACGCCCGACACCACCGGCGCCGTGGTGCTAATCCACCCCCGCGCCACCGCCGAGCGCATGGACCGCGCTCTCTCCCACCGCGGCGCGGCGCGCTCGGTGGCGGGGATGTCTTCGGTGCTGGCCCATGAGATCAAAAACCCGCTGGCGGGGATCTCGGGGGCGGCGCAACTCCTCGACATGAACGCCGATGAGGCCGACCGCGAGTTGACCCAGCTGATCCGCGACGAAGCCGACCGGATCACGGCACTCCTCAAGCGCGTCGAGCAGTTCGGCGATATCGGGCCCGCGCGGCGCACCGCGGTCAACATCCACGACGTGCTCGATCGGGCCTGCCGCTCGGCGCGCGCCGGTTTTGCCGCCCATGCGCGCTTTATCGAGGACTACGATCCCTCGCTCCCGCCCACCCTCGGCGATCCCGACCAACTGATCCAGGTGCTGATGAACCTGCTGAAGAACGCCGCCGAAGCCGCGCCCAAAGTGGGCGGTGTGATCTCGATCCGCACCGCCTTTCGCGCCGGTATGAAAGTGGCCACCACCGGGGGCTCGCGCGAGAGCCTGCCGCTCCAGATCTCGATCACTGACAACGGCCCCGGCATCCCAGAGGACATGCAGCGCCATATCTTCGAGCCGTTTGTCTCATCCAAGGCGCATGGCTCGGGGCTGGGGCTGTCGCTCGTCTCCAAGATCGTCACCGAGCACGGCGGCATCGTCGCCTGCGACAGTCAGCCCGGCTGGACGCGCTTTCGCCTAGCCCTGCCCATGGCCCCGGCCGAGACCATTCGCGAAGCCGCGGAGGAGGCCGCCAGAGCCGCAGCAGAAGATAGCGGCAGCGTGGCGGAGGGCGCGGCATGAGTGCGGGCGGTGCTACCGTTTTGCTGGCCGACGACGACCGCTCGATCCGCACCGTGCTCTCGCAGGCGCTGGCCCGGATCGGCTGCCGCGTACGCGCCACCGGCTCGACCAACGCGCTCTGGCGCATGGTGGAAGCGGGGGAGGGCGATGTCATCGTCACCGATGTGCACATGCCCGACGGCGATGCCCTCGATCTGATCCCCGCGATCCGGCGCAAGCGCCCCGATCTGCCGATCATCGTGATGAGCGCGCAAAATACCGTGCTGACAGCGATCCGCGCCGCCGAGTTCGGCGCCTATGAGTATCTGCCCAAGCCTTTCGATCTCAAAGAGTTAATCCAATCGGTCGAGAAATCGCTTGAGGACAAACGCACGCCCAGCGCAGGCGACGAGCCGACCGACAAGCTCAACGAAAACCTGCCATTGATCGGGCGCTCCCAGGCGATGCAGGAGGTCTACCGTGTCATGGCGCGGCTCATGACCACCGATCTGACCGTGATGATCTGGGGCGAATCGGGCACTGGTAAGGAACTGGTCGCGCGCGCCCTGCACAACTTCGGCAAACGCTCCAAGGGGCCGTTTCTGGCGATCAACATGGCCGCGATCCCGCGCGAGTTGATCGAGTCGGAGCTATTCGGCCACGAGAAAGGCGCTTTCACGGGGGCGACCGAGCGCCAGCAGGGCAAGTTTGAGCAGGCCCAGGGCGGCACGCTGTTCCTCGACGAGATCGGCGATATGCCGGCTGAGGCCCAAACGCGGCTGCTGCGTGTGCTCCAAGAAGGCGAGTTCACCGCCATCGGCGCGCGCACCGCACAACGCATGGACGTGCGCATCGTCGCCGCGACGCATCAAAACCTCCGCCAACTCATCAACGAGGGCCGGTTTCGCGAGGACCTCTACTATCGCCTCAACGTCGTACCCATCCGCCTGCCGGCCCTGCGCGAGCGCCGCGACGATGTCCCCGATCTCGCGCGAGACTTCCTGCGCCGCGCCGCTGCCGAGGGGCTCAACCGTAAGACGCTCTCCTCGGAGGCGCTCCAGGCGCTGCAAAGCCACGACTGGCCCGGCAATGTGCGCGAGTTGGAAAACATGATGAAGCGCCTGGCCGCGCTTTGCCCCGACGAGCAGATCGACGCCGATGCCATCGAGACCGAACTGGCTGCCCGCGCCCACGAATCGAGCCTTGGCGAGGAGGTCGGTGCCGAGACCGGGCGCACGCTGGGCGCTGCCGTCGAGCACCATCTCTCGCGCTATTTCGCCATGCACGGCGATCAGTTGCCCCCGCCCGGGCTTTATGACCGGGTGTTGCGCGAGGTCGAGTTGCCGCTGATCGCGCTCACGTTGGCGGCGACGCGCGGCAATCAGGTGCGGGCGGCGGATATGCTCGGGATTAACCGCAATACTTTGCGTAAAAAGATTCGTGAGCTTGACATTCCGGTCACACGCGGCAAAAAACTGATGTAATCGAGCAACATCAATGGGTGCGCCGCCCGCGGCAAGGCCCCTCCCACCGACGGAGACCGACGGAGCCCAGCGAGGCGTGACCGACATCTCAAGCCGTCCGCCCCCCGCGCCAAGCGCGCCGAGGAGCATGTCCACTTCCGCCACCGAAGCGCTGCGGCGCTGGGGCGTGATCGTGTTGGTCGTGCTCGGCCCGGTGTTGGCTATCGCCACCTCGGTAATCATGGGCCAGGGCGAGACGTCCTCCTCATCGGCGCTGCGCGTGATCTTGCTCGCTGATGCCTGCTATCTGCTCGCACTGGTGGCGGTAATCGGCTGGCGTGTCGGCTCGCTAGTCCTGGCGCGGCGGCGCCGCTCGGTCGGCTCGCGGCTGCATTTGCGCCTGACAGGCGTGTTTGCGCTGGTGGCGCTGGTGCCGACGGTGATGGTGGCCGTCTTTGCCACGCTCTCGATCAACCTCGGGATCGAAGCCTGGTTTTCCGAGCGCGTCGGCTCGGTCGTGCGCAACGCCTTGGTTGCTGCTGAGGCGTATGAGCGCGAACATCGCACCAACATCCGCGGCGACATCCTGGCCATGGCCAACGATCTCAACCGCGCCGCCGACCGCGGACTGGGAGAGGTTCAGCTTCAGGGGATCGTGCGCCAGCAGGCGTTGTTGCGCGAATTGCCCGAGGCGTTTGTCTTCAACTCGCGCCGTGAGATCGTCGCGCGCGGCGAGTTCTCCTATCTGTTCGGCTTTGAGGCGCCGACCTTTAGCCAGATGGCCCGCGCGCGCGCTGGCGAGATCGTCATCGTCGAGGACCGCGCCAACAACGAGATCCGCGCGCTGGTCCACCTCTCCAGCTTCTTCGATGCCTTTCTTTACGTTTCGCGCGACATCCAGGGCGATGTGCTGGCGCTGCTCGATGACACCCGCGAGACCGTCAAACTCTACGAGCAGTTGGAGCGCGACCGCGACTCGCTATTATTCGATTTCGCGCTGATCTATTTCGGTTTTGCCACGCTGGTGATTGTCGCCGCGATCCTGCTTGGCCTCTGGTTTGCCGAGCGTTTGGCCAAGCCCGTCGGGCGCCTGGCGCGTGCTTCCGAGGCCATCGGCGAGGGCGATCTGGCTGCTCGCGTCAAAGAGGAGCGCGGCTCGGACGAGATTGCGCTGCTGAGCCGCGCCTTCAACCGCATGGCCGATCAAGTCCAATCCCAGCGCGATGCGTTGGTCGAGGCCAAGGCCGAGGCCGAGCGGCGCCACTATTTCATCGGCGCGGTGCTCTCGGGCGTGACCGCCGGTGTGATCGGCCTCGATGAAGACGCGCGCATCGATCTGGCCAATGAAGCCGCCGCCGATATGCTGGGGCTCGATGGCACGGCGCTCATCGACCGCCCCGTTGCCGAGGTCGCCCCCGATTTCGCACCGTTGGTGCGCGCTGCCCGCCACGCCCCCAACGGCATCGCCAAGGGGGCCGTGCGCCGTGCGCTGGGCGGCGAAACCCACGAGTATCTGGCTCGCATCGCACCCCGCATCCCCGATGACCCGGAAGCCGGCCACGTCCTGACCTTCGACGACATCACCGCGCTCGCCTCCGCCCAGCGCATGGCCGCTTGGGGCGATGTGGCGCGGCGCATCGCCCATGAGATCAAGAACCCGCTGACCCCAATCCAGCTCTCGGCGGACCGCCTAAGACGCAAGTTCGTCACCCGCCTCGACGCCGACGGCCCCAAGTTCGAGCAATACCTCGACGTGATCGTGCGCCAGGCCGCAGATATCCGCCGCATGGTCGACGAGTTCTCCAAGTTCGCGCGCATGCCCGAGCCCAAGTTCGCCGAAGCCGATCTGGGCCAGCTGATCCGCGAAGTCACCGTGCTCCAGCGCGAAGGCCGCCCCGAGATCGCCTACGAGATCGAGACCGGTACGCGCCCTGCACGCCTTGTCTGCGACCGTGGCCTGCTCAGCCAATGCCTGACCAACCTGCTCCAAAACGCCGCCGACGCCATCGATGCCCGGCGCGAGCGCACCCCGGACGCACCAGCGCGCATCCGCATCGCGCTTGATGGCGGGCGGCGCAGCTACCGGCTCTCGGTGAGCGACACGGGCATCGGTTTGCCCAAAGAAGGGCGCGAGCGCCTGACCGAACCCTACATCACCACGCGCAAGACCGGCACGGGGCTGGGCCTTGCCATCGTCTCGCGCATTGCCGAACAGCATGGCGGTGAGATCATGCTAGGCGATGCGGCGGGCCATAACGGTCTGGATGGTGCGCGTGTGACGCTACGCCTGCCGCGCGCCTTTGCGGCCTTGCGCGAGGCGCCCGCCCCGCCGGTTGCGGCGCAATGAGGAGAACATCATGGCCGACATCCTGATCGTGGACGACGAGGAGGACATCCGCGAGCTGATCTCCGATCTGCTGGCTGACGAAGGCCACACCCCGCGCACCGCCGCCGACGCCGACACCACCTTTGCCGAGATCGAGCGCGCTGTGCCCGATCTGGTCATTCTCGACATCTGGCTCCAGGGCTCGCGCCTTGACGGCATCGAGATCCTGCGCGCCGCCAAGCGCGACAACCCCGACATGCCGGTGGTGATCATCTCGGGCCATGGCAACGTCGAGATCGCGGTGGCGGCGGTCAAGCAGGGCGCCTATGACTTCATCGAGAAGCCCTTCAATATCGACCAACTCATGGTAGTCGTGGGCCGCGCTTTGGAGGCCGCACGCCTGCGCCGCGAAAACCGTGGTCTCAAGGCACGCACCGAGCCCCAGGTCGAGCTGATCGGGCGCTCCGCCGCTATGGTGGGCTTGCGCGCCAAGCTCGACCGGGTGGCCAAATCCGGCTCGCGGCTATTGCTAGCGGGCGCGCCGGGGGCCGGCAAGGAGGTCTCGGCGCGCTATGTCCACGCCAATTCTGAGCGCCGTGAGGCGCCCTTCGTTGTGGTCAATGCCGCCTCCATGGACCCCGAGCGCATGGAGGAGACCCTGTTCGGGCGCGAGGACGGCGAGCGTGTCGCCATCGGCCTGTTCGAGCGCGCCCACGGCGGCACCCTGTTCATCGACGAAGTCGGCGACATGCCCCCCGGCACCCAGTCAAAGATCCTGCGCGTGCTAGTCGATCAGACCTTTGTCCGTCTCGGCGGCGCCACCACCGTGCGCGTCGATGTGCGGGTCATCTCGGCCACCAACCGCGATCTGCGCGCCGAGATCGGCCAGGGCCGCTTTCGCGAGGACCTCTACCATCGCCTCAATGTCGTGCCCATCGACCTGCCCACCCTGGAGCACCGCCGCGACGACATCCCCGAACTGAGCGAACACTTCCTGGCGCTGTTTGCCCGCGAGCAGGGTCTGCCGCGCCGCCGCCTCAGCGCTGCTGCCACCGCCGCCTTACAAACCCGCGCCTGGCCCGGCAACGTGCGCCAATTGCGCAACATGATGGAGCAACTCCTGATCCTGGGCGGCGACGGTGCTGAGATCGATGCCGCCGAGCTGCCCTCCCAAGGCGAGGGCACCCCGGGCAACGGGCTCGGTGGCGTCATGGGGCTGGTTGCGGGGCTGCCCTTGCGCGAGGCGCGCGAGTTGTTCGAGCGCGAATACCTCATCGCCCAGATCAACCGCTTTGGCGGTAACATCTCGCGCACGGCTGCTTTTGTCGGCATGGAGCGCTCGGCGCTACACCGCAAGCTCAAGATGCTCAACGTCACCACCACCTCGCGCGGCGGCGTGCGCATGGCTGTGACCGAAGACGGCGAGGTGATCGCCGACGAATGAGCGGCGGCCGGGTGGTCAACGCAAAACGCCTTTCCAAGTCGCCCTCCTCCCGCTAGCCTCTTCTCAGACGCAGCGGCCAGGGAGCGCGCATGAAGGCGATCGTCTGCGGTGCCGGCCAAGTCGGCAGCCAGATCGCGCGTTCGCTCTCGGACGAGGGCAACGCCGTCACCGTCATCGACAGCGACGGCGCCTTGGTGCGCCGCGTCTCGGACGCCTTCGATGTGAGCGGCGTGACCGGCTTCGCCTCCCACCCGGACGTGCTAGCGCGCGCCGGGGCCGCCGAGGCCGATATGCTGATCGCCGCCACGTCGATGGACGAGGTCAACATGGTCGCCTGCCAGGTGGCCCATTCGGTGTTCAACGTCACCACCAAAATCGCGCGCGTGCGCACCGAGAGCTATCTGGAGGCCGAGTTCTCCGATCTCTTCCGCCGCGAGCACCTGCCCATCGACGTCATCATCTCACCCGAGGCCGAGGTGGCGCGTGTCACCATGCGCCAGCTGCTCTCCAACGCCGCCTTCGACAGCGAGCCCTTCCTCGATGGCCGCGTCGAATTGATCGGCCTGCGCCTCGACGACGACTGCCCCGTCCTCAACACCCCACTCGCCCAACTGAGCGAGCTATTCTCGACACTGCGCGCCATCATCGTTGCCGTACGCCGGGGGGGGCGGCTCTGGGCTGCCGACCGCGACGACCAACTGCTCGCCCAAGACGACATCTACTTCGTCGCCGCGCGCGAGGACGTGCCGCGCGCTTTCGGCATCTTTGGGCGCGAAAACCTGACGCCCGAGCGCGTCGTAGTGATCGGCGCGGGCAACGTTGGCCTCAAAGTAGCGCGCAATATCGAGGAGCACCCGGCGCTGCGCGGCAAGATGATCGAGCGCAACCGCGCCCGTGCCGAACGCGCCGCCGATGCGTTGGAGCGCACCATCGTCCTCAACGGCGACGCCCTCGACGCCGAGATGCTCACCGAAGCCGGCGTGGCCGAAGCCGATGCCGTCATCGCCGTCACCGATGACGACCGCACCAACGTGCTCGCCTGCGCCCTCGCCGGCCAGGAGGGCTGCCCGATCTCCATCGCACTCTCCAAGGACACCACCTTCCAGCGCATCGCCGATCCGCTCGGCGTCTCGGCGCTGATCAATCCGCGCGCGACGACCGTGTCCTCGATCCTGCGCCATGTCCGGCGCGGTAAGGTACGCTCGGTCTACTCCATCGGGCGCGGCGAAGGCGAGGTGATCGAGGCCCAGGTCATGCACACTTCGCCCATTGCCGGGCGGAGGGTGCGTGATGTCAACTTCCCAAGCGGCACCGTGGTCGGCGCCGTTCAGCGCGGCGACAGCCTGATCATGCCGCGCGGCGATCATGTCATCGAGGTGGGCGACCTGATGGTGATCTTCGCCACCTTCCAGTCCGTCCACCAGATCGAGCACATGTTCCGCGTCTCGATGGACTTCTTCTGATGCGCGCCCAGCCGATCTTTGCGCCCATGCTGGCGGTCCTGGCATTGGCGATGGCGCTGCCGTTGCTATTTGCCGTGGTCGAGAGCGAATGGGCTATGGCGCGCGGCTTTCTCTACGGCGGGCTGTTCACCGCGGTCTCGGCGGGCATCCTGGGGCTGGCGCTGGCCCGCGACGAGGCCGGGGGCGGTGTCCAGCGCGAGTTGCTGACGCTCTTGGCCTGCTGGATCGTGCTGCCGGTGTTCGCGGCTATCCCGCTCATGCTGATCACGCCGGGGATCGGCTGGACCGGGGCGGTTTTCGAGATGGTGGCAGCCTTTACCACCACCGGCGGCAGCGTCTACGGCGAGCCCCACAGGGTGCCCGAAGCGCTCCATCTCTGGCGCGCGCAGGTCGGCTGGATCGGCGGCTTTCTCAGCCTGACTGCGGCCTGGGTGGTGCTGGCGCCGCGCCGGCTCGGCGGTTTCGAGATCGAGGCCGCCACCTGGCGCATGCAAAGCGACACCGCCCCGCGCGACACTGCGCTCGGCATCGCGCCCGCGCCCTTGGGCGTGCGTATCCGGCGCGCGGTACGCGTGATCTTGCCGATTTATCTCGGGCTGACGGTAGCGCTGGCACTCTTGCTGAGCGGCGCAGGGCAGGGGCCGCTCTCGGCCCTCATCCACGCCATGGGGATACTCTCGACCAGCGGTATCGAGGGCGGTGTGGGCTTTGAGGACGCCACCAACCGGGTGGCCGAGGTGGCGGCGCTGGCCTTCATGATCGTCGCGGCGACGCGGCTGGTCTATGCGCGCGCATCGTCTTTTGGCGAGCGGCGCGGCATCCGACGCGATCCTGAGATCTGGATAATGGCCGTGCTGGTGGCACTGACCTCCGCCGCGCTCTTCCTGCGCCACTGGATCGGCGCGCTCACCATCGAGCTGACCGGCGAGACCGACGGCTTCAACGCGCTCTGGGGGACGATCTTCACGGTGACGTCCTTTCTCACCACCACCGGCTATGTCTCGGGCTATTGGGCCGAGGCGCGCGACTGGTCGGGGCTGGCAGATCCTGGGCTGATGCTGCTTGGCCTTGCGGCCATCGGCGGCGGTGCGGCGACCACAGCAGGCGGTATCAAGCTGATCCGCGCCTATGCGCTGCTGCGCCACGGTGTGCGCGAGATGGAGCGCATCGCCCAGCCCAACTCAGTGCTTGGCGTAGGCGCGCGCACGCGCTCGCTCTTGCGCGAAGGCCCGGTGATCGTCTGGTCGTTCATCATGTTGTTCATCTTTGCCATTCTGGCCGCCGTCCTGGCACTGACGGCACTTGGCCTGCGCTTTGACACCGCCATCGTCGCCACCGTGGCCGCCATCGCCAACACCGGGCCTGCGCTGGAGATCGTCGGCACGGGTGGGCGCTCATTTGCCGATTTCACCGCCCCTCAGCAGGGCATTCTGGCGGTGGTGATGGTGATTGGGCGCATCGAGACGCTGGCCTTGATTGCGCTTTTCAACCCACAGGTTTGGCGGCGTTTGTTCGCTCGCGCACAAAAAGCTGGAAAATCTTCCGCCAAGACACCACAGTCCGGTTGGTAGTATCTAGAGGGTGTGCGTTTCGACGCTTCGACGACCGACAAAAAGACAAGGCGAAACATGGCCGGAGAAAAACAACAAAATCTGCAAGATGCATTTCTCAATCACGTGCGGAAGGCCAAGATACCGGTAACGGTATTCCTGGTAAACGGCGTCAAATTGCAGGGCGTCATCACCTCGTTCGATAACTTCTGCATCCTGTTGCGCCGCGATGGTCAGTCCCAGCTTGTCTACAAGCATGCGGTCTCTACCATTATGCCAGCACAACCCTTCTCGCTCTATGACGGACAAGCCCAAGAATGACCTGTCTACGAAAGCGCCAGCCCTGATCAGCGCAAGAATTCTCCACCCCGACCTCAAGGAAGCCGGTGCCTCGCCCGAGGCCCAGCTTGAGGAGGCGCTCAGCCTCGCCAAGGCCCTCGAACTCGACCGCGTCGATGGTGAGGTCGTGCCTGTGGTGCGGCCCAATCCTGCGACGCTGTTCGGCCCCGGCAAGGTCGAGGCGGTGGGCACGGTGCTGGAGGCCGAGGAGATCGGCCTCGTCATCGTCAACGGCGTCCTGAGCCCGGTCCAACAGCGCAATTTGGAGCGGGCTTGGAAGGTCAAAGTGCTCGATCGCACCGGGCTCATCCTGGAGATCTTTGGCGCCCGCGCGGCCACCCGCGAGGGCGTGCTCCAGGTCGAGCTGGCCCACCTCACCTACCAAAAGTCACGCCTGGTGCGCTCCTGGACCCACCTGGAGCGCCAACGCGGCGGCGTGGGCTTCATGGGCGGCCCCGGCGAGACACAGATCGAGGCCGACCGCCGCCAGATCGACGAAAAAATCGCCCGCCTACGCCAGCGCCTTGATAAGGTGGCGCGCACCCGCTCGCTCCACCGCACCAAGCGCCAGAAGGTGCCCGAGCCGGTGGTGGCGCTGGTCGGCTACACCAACGCCGGCAAATCGACCCTCTTCAACCACCTGACCCGCGCCGGCGTCCTGGCCGAGGACATGCTGTTTGCCACCCTCGACCCGACCATGCGCAAGATCGCGCTGCCCTCCGGGCGCCCGGCGATCCTCTCGGATACGGTCGGCTTCATCTCCGATCTACCAGTGCAACTGGTCGCCGCCTTTCGCGCCACGCTGGAGGAGGTGCTGGAAGCCGATCTCATCGTCCACGTGCGCGACATCGCCCATCCCGACACCGAGGCCCAGCGCCAGGATGTGCTCGGTGTGCTCAATGAGCTGGGTGTTGAGGCCGATAAGATCGAGACCGCCATCGAGGCCCACAACAAGATCGACCTACTCGATCCTGAGCGCGCCGAGGCTACCCGGCGCATGGCCGAGCGCGAGGCGGGTGTGGTGGCGCTCTCCGCCGCCCAAGGCCAGGGCACCGAGGCGCTGCTCAGCACCATCGAAGCCAGGCTCTACCCGCGCCGCTTCGTGTTCGAGTTTCAACTAAGCCACACCGAGGGTGCCGCCGTCTCCTGGCTCTACGACCGCACCGAGGTGCTGTCACGCCGCGATGAGGACAGCGCCGTGGTGCTCTCGGCCGAAATGACCGAGAAGGAATTTTTCCAATTCGAGAAGGCCTTCGGCAGCCATCTGGTCCAGGTGCGCCGGCAAAGCGTCGCGGCACAATAGCGTCTATCGCGCGTTGATGCGCAAAGCCCCCGCCGCGGCAAACGGGGTGAGCGCTGCCGAGAACAGCGTCAACGCCGCCGTCAGCGCCAGCGCCGGCCAGGGCGAGAGGCCGAAAAGCGCGTTCTCCACCGCACGCGCGCCGAAGATCAGCGTCGGAATATAAAGCGGCAACACCAGGATCGAGAGCAGCAGCCCGCCACGGCGCACCCCCACCGTAATCGCCGCACCCACCGCCCCAATCAGGGAGAGGGCAGGCGTGCCAAGCAGCAGCGAGAGCACCAGCGCCGGCAGGGCCTCGAGAGGGAGTTGCAGCGCCAGTCCGAGCAGCGGCGCGACCAGCGCCATGGCCAGACCAGTGGTCAGCCAGTGGGCTGCGACCTTGGCTAGCACCACCACTTCGAGCGGCATTTGCAACAACATCAGTTGATCAAGGGTGCCGTCCTCATAGTCGGCCTGAAACAGCCGATCGAGCGAGAGCAACGCCGAGAGCAGCGCCGCGATCCAGAGCACGCCGCCAGCGATGCGGGCAAGCGTCGCCCCCTCACGCCCCACCCCAAGTGGGATCAACACTACCGCAAGCACGAAGAACGCGATCGCCACGGCGCCTCCGCCGCCAAGGCGCAGTGCCAGGGTAATGTCGCGGCGCAAAAGCGCGATCATTGCCAGGCGCCATCGAGAAAGGGATCGGGCGCCACTGGTTGCTGTCCGGGGACAGGCGGCGTCATCTCTAGCGTCGCGCAGGCGCTGAGGCCCAAATCGGCATGGGTGGCAATCAGCGCAATGCCGCCCGTCGTGATGTGGGCCTTGACCAACTCCGCCACCAGCGCGACCGAGGTCGTATCGAGCGACACCGTCGGCTCATCAAGCAGCCAGAGCGGGCGCTCGATCACCAAAAGCCGCGCCAGCCCAAGACGGCGCATCTGCCCCGCCGAGCACTCCGCCGCCGGGCGCTCAGCCAGACGCTCCAAGCCAAAGCGCGCCAGTGCCGTCTCGATGCGCGCCTCTGGCGCCGCGTGTAAACGGGCCCAGATCCTAAGGTTTTCCGCAACGCGCAGCGCTGGTTTTACGCCATCGCGGTGCCCGGCGTACAGCACCCGCTCTTGAAACGCGGCAGGTGCTTGCGATAGCGACACCCCATCGTGGTACGCCTCGCCTGCGCTTGGCGGCAACAATCCGGCTAGCACGCGCAAGAGCGTCGATTTGCCGATGCCGTTGGGCCCGCGCAGTGCCGTTGCCGAGCCTGCCTGCAGCCGTGCCTTCAGTCCGCTGAAGACAACACGCCCACCACGCATGGCAGCCAGTTCGCTGAGTTCCAATGCCATGAGTGCGCTTGTACCCTTGAGCGCGCCAACAGAGCCAGGGGGTGCGGCGTTCAGGCTGACAGAACGTTTGCCTGAGCTATGGCCAAGACTGGGTGACGGGGTCTGGTCAGGCGGCGCGGGTTTGGGCCTCAGTTGGGGCGAGGCCGTCGGTGAACTTGATCCCTTCGATCAGCTTGGGCAGCTGGTTGGCCCCGTTGAGGCGGCGCCAGTTCTTGGCTGCTGCCTGGATCAGGGTGAAGACCATGAG